>JAYTAK010001008.1:0-6863 GCA_043737515.1 Candidatus Kuenenia sp.
TTGCGGATCTCGGAATACGGCACGGTCGGACAGTTCGAACGCAGACTTCGCAGTTCATCGGCCAGCTCCTGCGGCACAAGGTCCGGACGCGTGCTGAGCACCTGACCCAGTTTGATAAACGTGCCGCCAAGTTCCTCGAGTGCTTCGCGGACATGCACGGCAAACGGCTTGGCGGGCGTGGCCGCTTCTGGCTTTGAACGCAGCAGGATTTCCTGGCCGCGTTCGATCATACGTTCAATTCCGGTATCCGACAGGAACTGCCGAAACCCGTGCTTCGCCAGCACCGTAATCACTTCGGCTGCACGCTTTGTGTTTCGGATACCGCGCCGGATGCCGATGGGATCACTCACGACTTCTGTTCCGCAGAATCATCCGCAACGGTTGTCTCTGCACTCTTGACTTCAGACTTCTTGCGACGATCCGGATCGAGCAATTCCGCCGCGCCCGCGAGTGCTCCGCTCACAAAACTCAGCAACGCGCCTGCCGTGAGCTGAGTGCCACGCACCGCCGTGCTGGCGGCTTCCCCCGCAGTCTGAATCGGATGTTTTGCGAGCGCTTCCAGCGACGAAGCCACCACAGGTTTGGCAGCGGCCATTGTTTGTTCCGCATGCGACTTGGCGCTTTGATACGCTGAGCCGGTTTCTGAACTGACGCGCCCTGCGAAGTACTTGGCAGTATCGACAAGAATCTCTCCGATGCTGCTCAAATCCTTCTTCGCGCGTTCGACGTCTTCGTTCGCAAATCGCTTGCCGCGAGCGTTCGCGTCCTGCACGGCGTCCTGTGTAGTTTGTGCGACAGACTTCAGTCCCGTTCCGATGCCATCGATCACATTCCTGACGACGCTTTCGGCTTTGTCGGGGGCTGAACGATTGGCGATTTCCGACACCGTCTCCAGCATTCCGTGAATCGCATCACGAGCCGATGTCATCGGGCTCCGCTTTCCGCTGAACAGATCCACGACAATCTGCCGAACCTGGTCTGCCGTATCCCGGCCTGATTCCACCGCTTCACGGACAGCTTCCGAGGCAGGCTGAGTTGCATCGGCATTACCAGATTCTGGTGTTTCCGGTGTTTCATTCGTCATGGGGCTGAGCTTTCGTGTGTGTGGGAGGTATCGGCATTAGCTGAATGGTGCTTGGTTCAAAGTAGACGTCACTCTCCGAGTGACGAAATGCGATTGAATTGGTCACGTCAAACATCCATCACTCGGAGAGTGATGCCTACTTTGTTCTAATCCAGGTGCCATTGGGCTTTAGCCTGCCGTGTTTGCTGATCTACCGCAGTTTGGACATGAATGTCCAAGCTACAGAATCGCAGATTCTACCGCTGTGGGCCACCAGAGGCAAACTGCAAGGCCACATCACTTGGGCAGCGCGAAGCTCAGATGCAATTCCGAGTGCCGCAGATGAAGTGTGTTCCACTCATCGTGCGTCATTTTCCCGAACGCCGGATGCACGGCTTCCATACGTTCCGACTTCGTGCGCGCGACGGCACGCCGCAGGTCGTCCAGGGCTTCCTGGAGTGAACCGGCATCCGGATACGCACTGGCCACAGCGGCCCTGGGCAGATTAATTCCCGGACTCATTTTCGGTGCGTTCAGAATTCGCCCTTTGAACAGCGGCATGATCAGCCTGATCCACAACGGCGCTTTTGACTGGAAGCCGTCGATGGAATTGTGAATCGTCTGTGACAGATGCATCATCAGCTTTTCCAGAGGCCAGTTACCGATCGTCCGTGTCTTTGACGATGCCACCAGTTTCTCCGCATCGGCCACAATATCATCCAGCGTCTGGAATGCAACGTCCCGCCGCCCCTGAACCGATTTTGAATTGACAGCCATTGTCCGTTAATCGTCCTTCTGCGATTCCAGCACCGACAGAAATGCCTTTTGAGGGATTTCAACTTCGCCGAATTGTTTCATTCGTTTCTTACCCTCTTTCTGCTTCTGCAGCAGTTTGCGTTTGCGGGTAATGTCGCCGCCGTAACACTTTGCCGTCACGTTCTTGCTGAGAGCGGAAATCGTTTCCCGCGCGATGACCCGAGAACCGATCGCGGCCTGGATCGCAATTTCAAACTGGTGCTTTGTAATCTCTTCCTTCAGGCGTTTGACCAACGCTCGGCCACGACGGTCGGCATTCGAGCGGTGGACAATCGTGGACAACGCATCGACGCGGACACCTTTGACGAGGATATCCATTTTCACGAGATCAGCCGCAGTGAAGCCAATGATTTCATAATCCATTGTGCCGTAGCCGGATGTCACGCTCTTAAGCTTGTCGTACATGTCGTACACGATTTCGCTCAGCGGCAGTTCGTAAACGATCTGAGCCCGCTGCGGGCCAAGGTACTCGGTGCTCTTGAAAATGCCGCGGCGATCCTGACACAGTTGCATGATCGTGCCGACGTGCTGTGACGGGACGATATAGCTGACTTTGGCGATCGGTTCGCGGAACTCTTCAATCATGCCTGCGTCCGGAACGTCCTCCGGATTGTCGATCGTGATGATCTGACCGTCGCGCTTCACGATCTGATATGTCACGTTCGGAGCAGTCTGGATCAGATCCATGTCCTGCTCTTTTTCCAGACGCTGCTGCACGATTTCCATGTGCAGCATCCCCAGAAATCCACAGCGAAATCCAAACCCGAGGGCGTCGCTGGTTTCCGGTGTGAACGAGAAACTCGAATCGTTCATCTGCAGTTTTTGCAGTTCCTCCCGCAGTGCCTCAAAGTCCGTTGCATCGATCGGAAACATGCCGCAGAAGACCATCTGCTTCGGCTTCTGATAACCTGGCAACGGCGCTTCAGCCGGGTTGTGGAACAGGGTGACCGTATCGCCCACAGTGACTCGACTGAGTTCCTTCAGTCCCGTCAGAAGGTAGCCGACTTGCCCCGGACCCAGTTCGTCGCAGGGTTTCATGTGTGGCCGGAACTGGCCGAGTTCCAGGACTTCGTTGACGACACCTTCGCGCATAAAGCGAACTTTGTCACCCTTCTTGACGCAGCCATCGAACACGCGGACATAAGTGATCACGCCACGATAGTTGTCGTACTTGCTGTCAAACACCAGCGCCTTGAGTGGTTTGTCAGCCGTGCCGCCGGGGGGCGGAATCCGCTTAATGATGGCTTCGAAGACGGTTTCGATGTTCAGTCCAACCTTTGCGCTGACTCGCAGCGCATCTGTAGCATCGAGTCCGAGAACAGTTTCGACTTCTTCAAGGACTTCATCGACGCGAATGACCGGCAGGTCGATCTTGTTGACCACCGGAATGATTTCCAGATTCACAGCGATCGCCGCGAATGCGTTGGCGACCGTTTGAGCCTGCACGCCTTGAAACGCATCGATCAGCAACAGCGCGCCTTCACAGGCGGCGAGACTGCGGTTGACCTCGTAGTGAAAGTCAACGTGACCCGGCGTGTCGATCAGGTTCAATTCATATTCTTGGCCGTCCTGAGTCCAGTTGATGGTGACGGAGCGAGCTTTGACTGTAATGCCGCGTTCGCGTTCGATGTCGAGGTCATCGAGAATCTGTTCGCGAAACTGACGCTGCGTGATCGTGCCGCTCTTCAGCAGCAACTGGTCGGCGAGCGTGCTCTTGCCGTGGTCGATATGAGCAATGATACTGAAATTACGGATGAACTTCGGGTCCATAGTTACACAAACAAGAGGTCAAAGGGCTTGCGCGGCCTGAAGCGACCGGGCGCAAAAAGGGGCATGAACGGGTTGATTTACTGGGGTCAGACCCCTTCATGACGGAAGTCGAAGCGAAAACTCCACCGTTTTTCACTTCGGCCACAGTGAATAGGGGGTCTGACCCCATTAAATCCTCCAAGCCCGCAGAGGCCGCGTATGGTACGGAGTTCGACGGGGATTGGTCGAGCCCTGACTGTACGGATTTGCAACTCCGGAAACGAGTTCTCGCGGATATCGAGCGTTTTGGCTTCATCGAAGTGTTTCACGCCGGGATTCCCGTTGCATGGCACACGACGGAAATCTCGGTATGCTGCGTTTCCCCGCTCGAAGTACCCGCCACACCTGACAGGCTTTTTCCTGATATGGAAGATCACAATACCCCAGCGACCCCCGATCGCCGTTCACCCGATCAGATCATCGATCCGCCGCATTCGTTCGGCGCAATTATTCGACAGATCGGACCAGGGCTGATCATCGCCGCCAACATCGTAGGATCCGGCGAATTAATCATGACGACGAAGACCGGGGCGCAGGCCGGGATTTCATTGCTCTGGCTGATCCTGCTGGGCTGTGTCGTCAAAGTTTTCGTGCAGCTCGAATTTGGACGGTTCGCAATCAGTCACGGTGAGACCACTTTAACATCGCTCAATCGAGTCCCCGGCCCGAAGATTCTTGGCATCAACTGGATCGTGGCGTTCTGGGCCATCATGATTTCGACATCGACGGGACAGCTCGGCGGGATTCTCGGCGGTGTCAGCCAGTCCATTTCAATTACGTTTCCGATCACCGGCGACTATCAGGCCGCCGTTCAGGTTCCGGGAGAGAAAGATATCATCGATCACGCAAAGTGGAAAAACGGCGTGGCACCTGCTTCGGAAAAAGACGCGCGTCGACTGCAGCGAATTGAGGAAGAACTGATTGAACTGGGTGATCGTGGAAAGATCCTGCTGGATCTGTCCATGGCGGGCAAACCACTGGTTGATCAGCAGGGCATCAGTCTTGTCGATCCTAAAACTGTGGACGACAAGATCTGGGCCATCGTGATCGGGCTGGCAACCGCCGCGATTCTGTTTGTCGGTCGCTACACACTGATTGAAATCTTCTCAGTGGCACTCGTTGTGGCGTTCACATTCATCACCGTTGGCAACGTAATTGCGCTTCAACAGACGACCTATGCAATTTCTGGAAAGGAATTTCTGCACGGCCTGAGCTTCCAGCTTCCGGACACGGGCGACTGGAAAGGCGCGCTGGTAACGGCGTTTGCCACGTTCGGCATTATCGGTGTCGGTGCTACGGAACTCATCAGCTATCCATACTGGTGCCTCGAAAAAGGATACGCGCGATCGGTCGGACCGCGAACGGCGGACGACTCATGGGTCCGCCGCGCCAAAGGGTGGCTGTACGTGATGAAGTGCGATGCGTTTACATCCATGGTCATTTACACGCTGGCCACGGCCGCGTTTTATCTGATGGGTGTGGCCGTGCTGCATGCGGAAGGACGCAATCCGGAAGGCATGAGAATGGTCAGTACGCTGGCTCGCAGTTACGTCCCGATCTTCGGTGAATATGCAAAGTGGCTGTTTCTGTCGGGTGCCTTTGCGGTGCTGTATTCGACATTTCTCGTCGCCAACGCCGGCAACGCACGCATGATGGCGGATTTCACCGGAGTGGTTGGCTGGAGTTCCAGCGATGCCGATAGCCCCACGCGCCGCCGCGTGGTTCGAGGCATCTCAACCTTTCTGCCGGTGCTGTGTATTGTGCTGTTTCTTGTGTTTCCGAAACCAACGTTGCTTATCACAATCGCCGGAATGACGCAGTGCCTGATGCTCCCGATGCTCGGTTTCGCGGCTCTCTATTTTCGATTCTATGAAACCGACAAACGATTGCGACCAGGACGTCTGTGGGATGCAGCACTGTTCGTTTCGACGGCAGCACTGCTGATCGCAAGTGTCTGGGGGGTGAGTACATCGATCCGGGAACTGGTCACCATCATTCAGAAGTATCTGGCAGCGACGTATTGAGGACGCTGTCGCCTGCGGCTTGCCGTTAAACGAGTCATTGGCGACCGCGTGCGGTATAAGCGTAGAAAGTGGAGTTTGCTATGGACCTTCTTGCTCGTCGTGATTTCCTCACCTCTGCGTTGTCGGGCAGTGTGCTGGCTTTGTCATCATTCGCGCGCGGGGCGGAGGATGCGGTGGCGGAACCGATCATCGACATTCACCAGCACACCAACTATCGCGAACGAACCAGTGCGCAGTTGATCGCTCACCAGCAGGCGATGGGAGTCACGCAGACGATCCTGCTGCCGGCGGGAAGTCCGGTCAGTCGTGCATCGACGGGCGAGGGCAAGCACAATGGCCTCGGCGGCGTTGGAGCTGGCGGCAATGAGACGGCACTCACGATGGCTCGACAGTATCCAAAAGAATTCTATTTCGGAGCGAACGAGGTGACCGATCTGCCGGACGCCCGCGTCGAGATCGCCAGATACCTCGATCTCGGCGCAATCATCATCGGCGAGCAGAAGTTCGGCGTGGAATGCGACTCGGCCAAAAGTCAGATGCTCTATGCCCTGGCCGGCGAATACGGCGTGCCGATCCTTCTGCACTTTCAGCATGAGACCTACAACATGGGTTTCGAGCGATTGCACACGATGCTGGCGAAATATCCGAAGACAACTTTCATCGGTCACGCTCAGACCTGGTGGGCCAACATCGACAAGAACCATGCCGATCAGAAGGTGCTCTATCCGAATGGCAAAGTGACGGCAGGCGGGCTGACGGACCGGTATCTGGCCGACTATCCAAACATGTTCGCCGACATGTCAGCCGGTTCGGGCCTGAATGCGCTGACCCGTGACGAAGACCATGCGCGCGGCTTTCTGGATCGCCATCAGGCCAAGATCCTCTACGGCAGCGACTGCGACGATCGCGTCGGATCCGGTGCCGCCTGCTCGGGATCGCAAACGATCGCCGCGATCCGCAAACTTGCCCCCAACAAGGCCGCCGAACGTAAGATCCTGTTTGAGAACGCAAAAGCTGTGTTCATGGGGCGATTGTAGGGCTCATCGACAAATGAAGTGCGCCGTGCTGAATTGTGTCCAACCAAATTGCAGGTACGTAAGCCTGAAAGGCTTCTGGAATATAGCCTGGGGCAAGTGCAGTCGCTCCCGCGA
>JAYTAK010001009.1:0-2999 GCA_043737515.1 Candidatus Kuenenia sp.
TGAAAAAAGCCCGTTCCAAAAAAAAAGAAAATTACTCCTGAATCAATTGGAAGCCCGTATCCTCAATCCCAGTGACTAAGCGGGCCATTGTAAAAAAACTGCCGCCGCACCCTGACAAGGGTGCCAGATTCGCGCTTCTGGCATCCCTTCAGGATGCGGGGCACCACGCTTTCTTTACCGGTGGTGCGCCTGTCGGCGACCACCGGCTAATTTCTGCAATCCTTTCAGCATGAATCGCATTCATGGCGATCAATGTGTGACTCGCACTTAATCTGTCGTTGAACCAATTCAATACCACGCTCACGCTCAAGCCTTTCTGCGGCAGCGATCTGCGTCGCCAGCAGTTCCAGGGAGACATCCGAACTGCAACCGTGGTTCAATGGCAGTGGGGCCAAAATCGTCCGCTTGCGTGCCGAAAAGCCGAGTACTGGAGAGCCGTGAACTCTGGACAGTAGTCACGTCGTTGGAGATCGCGTAGAATCGACTGCATCCTCTCAGTCTTCATTTTCGCATGTCCGCTGCGGTTCGCGCGCAATGAAAATCATCATCACCGACCTGACACGATTCAAGAAACAGGCGACCGTCTGCACGGCGGGTGTTACTAACGACGGAACCGTGATTCGTCCGATGCCGTACCTCAGTGCTGACAATTGCCGCGAACTCGACATTCATCCAGGAGGAATTCTAGAAGGGGACTTTGTGTTAAAGAATGGATCCGCTCCTCACATTGAGGATGCGACTTTCAGCAGGCTGACTTTTGACGGAGCTTGCTCGAAAGCGGAGTTCAAGGGAGTGTTGGACGCAACACTGTATCCCAACATGTCGGATGGGTTTGGAGTTGAGATTCAACGCGGACAAAAATGCATTCCAGTTGCATGTCACCCGGTTCGCTCCCTCATCACGATCAAAGTAAACCCCTGGAGTTTTTCCGTCGTCCAAAATGACTACGATCCCAGCCAGTTGAAGGCCCACTTTTCTGACGGGAAAGGTACGGAATTGTCGTTCGTCAGTGTGACGGACCGTGGATTCTACGACTACGCTCAGGCCCATTCCGATGACTCTCGCAAGATTGCGGAAATCGGGCATTTCATCCATTCTCAGGACGAACTGTATTTGAGGCTCGGACTTAGTCGTCCGTATGAAGCACCCGATGGACGAAACGGATATTGGATTCAGTTGAATGGCATCTACACGTTCCCAAACTACCTGAAGTACATTCGATGTTACGAATGAGCAGTCACGCGGAGCAGAATTGAATGATCAACGAAGCATGAGCAAACCGAAACTCTTCACAATTGGCCACTCGAATCGAAGCATAGACGAATTCGTCGAGTTGCTTCGTTTATATGGCGTCACGGCAATTGCTGACGTTCGGTCGCAGCCCTATAGCCGACACAAGCCTCACTTCAATCGCGAAGTTCTGAAAGAAACGCTGATCGAGAACGGTATCGCGTACGTCTTCATGGGCGAAGAACTTGGTGCCCGGCGAAATGAACCGTGTTGTTACGTCGATCGACAAGCGAAGTATGAACTCATAGAGATGACTCCGGCATTCCAGTCCGGGCTAGCGCGAATACGCAAGGGGGCATCCAGCCATCGTATCGCGATGTTGTGTGCCGAGAAAGACCCCGTCACTTGTCATCGCTCGATCCTGGTTGCGAAGGCTCTGCGAACAGATTGTGACATTCAGCACATCGTGTCAGCAGACAATTTGGAATCACACGACGAAGCCGAGCTGCGATTGTTGCGTATTTGGCGAATGGATGGCAACGATCTCTTTCAGAATTCCGAAGAACTGCTGGAGGAGGCTTACCGGAAGCAGGCGGATGAAATCGCCTATGTCGAGAAAGACTTTGTGACGGCTCGAGATGCAGGCGACGCTGATGATTGAAACATTCACAATCGGATTCACCAAGAAGTCGGCGGAAGACTTCTTTACGAAACTTCAGAATGCCGGAGTGAAGCGTCTCCTGGACGTTCGTCTCAACAACAGTTCGCAACTAGCGGGGTTTGCCAAACGCGACGACCTGCGATACTTCTTAAAGGCACTCGGCGGAATCGAGTACGAACACATTGCCGAATTGGCTCCAACCAACGACATTCTTGACGCCTACAAGAAACACGGTGGCGACTGGAAAGTTTACGAACGCGAGTTTCTGGAGCTAATGGCAAAGCGTTCAATTGAAACGCAATTCTCCGAGTCAATGTTCGACAGAAGTTGTCTGCTGTGCAGCGAACACCTGCCCAAGCTCTGCCATCGCCGTTTAGTTGTCGAGTATCTCGACAATCACTGGGATGGAATCTCGGTAACTCATCTCACATAGCTGAAACTCGTTCGCAACATTGGCGGACAGGCCGTTGAACGAATAAAGACCACTGATGCAATCACACTCACTGTTAGTGCAGAAGAACATTCCAAAGTCGCTGTTCCGGTCCGCTCCATTGGCAGCGGATTCCGATTTTTCCGCTGAAGATCCTCTCGCATTCGACTATCTTGGACAGCAGGTCGGCAATTGGTTGTTTCGTGGATTTACGAGTCGCACCGGTCGAGCCCAATACTATCCGGTCGTTCTGTACGGTCTGCATTTGGCAGAAGTTGCATCGAATGGTCTCGGGGATGACGAGACTCGCAAACGGTTATTCGAACGCTGGGAACGCTTCTGGGCACTCGCGACACTTGAATTTCGCGGTGGCGAAATTGAACGCGGTGATCCTGACGCCATGCGAGGCGTTCTTGGAGCAAAGCGGGAATGGAAGAACGATGACAAGCCGTTGCGAATCGACTTTCCATTGATTTCACGTCAACTGGAACTGGGTGGACTCGGTGCGTACCTGTCGTCTTTGCGTGACTACAAACTCGTCGGCCAGACATCGCTCAAACCCACTCCGTATGCAAGGAAGATCCTTGATGCCTTCTGGGCAGAATCTGGTCAGCGGGCCATGCTGCGACAGGAAAAGTTTGCGTTGCATGTATTATCCTGTGACGAGCAGAAGATTCC
>JAYTAK010001010.1:0-2998 GCA_043737515.1 Candidatus Kuenenia sp.
TGTATTTTTCTGCCGATCATTTTTCTGCCCGTCCTGACTTCTGCAGACAGACGTCTGAAAATCTTCTCACGAAAACAAGACTCTTCACGTTTGCTGAGCGAGCCCGGCGGAAGCGTTGTCTTGGCCGGGGAACGGCAAGGCGTGCCGCCGGGAGGGGCCGCTCGATTTCCAAAATCGGAATCATCTGCAACAACTTGTGATGAGTCAACAGTGATAGAAACTTCTCAGAGTCACAACACACTCAATGTTTGCTGAGCTGAATTCTTTCTACCTCGTGTCTGTTCGTGTACATTTGCAGTTAGTAGATCGCCGCGTCGGACAGGTCTTAAAATGACCGCGAGTCAGGTGGCGATTGGCATCTCTTCTTTTATAAGACCGGCGACAGCGGATTGCTTTGCGATGAACTTCTTCCCCACCACGAATACGCGACGAGATTTCCTCACGGGATCGGGCATCGGCCTGGGCAGCATCGCGCTGGCGGACATGTTGGCGACGGATGCAGGCGCGGCAGAAGCGCAGGATCATGGCGTGCTGGGTGAGCCGCATTTCGCGCCAAAGGCCAAACGCATCATTTATCTCTTTATGTCCGGCGCGCCGTCGCAGTTGGATCTGCTGGATTACAAGCCGCTGTTGAATCAGATGAATGGCGAGCAACTGCCGGATTCTGTCCGGGGGACTCAGCGACTGACAGGAATGTCGGGCAATCAGTCATCTATTCCGTTGGTCGGTTCACCGTTTAAGTTCACTCAACACGGTCAGGGCGGTGCCTGGTTCAGCGAGTTGCTGCCGCACACCGCCAGTATCGCCGACGACCTGTGCGTTGTGAACTCGATGTATACGGAAGCCATCAACCACGGGCCAGGCGTAACGTTTCTGCAGACGGGGACTCAAATCGCCGGACGTCCGAGCATGGGAGCGTGGCTGAGCTACGGGCTTGGGCAGGACAACGCCAATCTGCCTTCGTTTGTCGTGTTGATCACCAAGGACAAAGGTGGACAGCCTCTGGGCGCTCATTTATGGGGCAGCGGGTTCTTGCCGACACGGCATCAGGGCGTGTTGTTTCGAGCGGCCAAAGATCCAGTTCTGTATCTGGGTAATCCCGATGGTGTCAGCAGTGAGAGTCGCCGGAAGTTGCTGGATCGACTGAAGGAGCTGCATCAGCATCAGTTGGAAGGCACGGCTGACGCCGAAATTCAGAGTCGCATCGATCACTACGAGATGGCTTATTCGATGCAGACGAGCGTGCCGGAAGCGACAGATATCTCCGGCGAACCGAAGTCTGTCCTGGATGAATACGGGCCGGATGTGTCAACGCCGGGTACGTTCGCGGCAAACTGCCTGCAGGCTCGCCGACTGGCCGAACGCGGTGTGCGATTCATTCAGTTGTATCATCAGGACTGGGATCATCACGGCGGACTTCCCGGCGCGTTGCCGGCAATTTGCAAAGAGACTGATCAGCCGGCGGCGGCATTGGTGAAAGACTTGAAACGCTGCGGATTGCTGGAGGACACGCTCGTCGTCTGGGGCGGCGAATTCGGACGCACGAATTACTGTCAGGGAAAAATTTCTCCCAACTTTGGACGCGATCACCATCCCCGCTGTTTCAGCGTCTGGATGGCTGGTGGCGGCATCAAGTCAGGATCAGTTTACGGCACCACGGACGAGTTCGGTTACAATATTGCGACTGATGGACTGCACATCCACGACCTGCATGCAACGATCATGCACCTGTTGGGCATTGACCACGAACGACTGACCTACAAGTTTCAGGGGCGGCGTTATCGATTGACGGATGTGCATGGGAAACTGGTGGAAGGCATCCTGGCATGAGTTCCACAAGCAGGTAAGAACTGTTCGCGGGCTGAGAGTTCGCAGTTTTGGGTTTCGATTGAGTCAGAGGAGCGGTCGGGAATCGGACTGTCTTGAGACTCGACATGCACTGCGTCCAGGTTTCCAAACATTTTGGGCAAGTCTCGGCCACGTTGTTCGTGAATGTGACAACCTATCAGCACGCCGTCTGAGTTCCGGCGAGTCCACTGGACATCACCATTCAGCACCGCGCGGTCATTTGTGCCACTTGAACCAAAGAGCGTAAACCTGCTCCCGTGGGTTACGACACGCGGTGCATGCAGGCATACGCCACCGATGGAATAATTGGCGATCCAGATCGGTTCAAGTTGTCCGTCGCCGTCCCACAGGATCCAGGCTTTCCAGTTGCATTCGTAACGCAGACTGTTGCGAAGATCGCTCCATTCGCGTTCCGTCAATCGATCCGGCAGCGGCATCGTCATGAAGATGCCGATTTGCCAGCCGTGTTGATGCGGTCGACACCAATGCACGGTGCCTCGCGTTTGCGCGACCGACGAAACGAGATCGCTGAACAATGCCAGTTGCACGGCAGTCCCATAGCGGAGCGGTCGATCCGTGACGATCATCAGGTCGAGCCGAGCCAGTTCAACCAGTCGCGCGGGAATGGGCGTGCCACTGTCCAGACAGACAGAGACGGAAATCTCTGTCGGTGGCGTGCGGCCCGCGTTCCGTGGAGACGTGGAAAGGTGACTGGTCGCTGAAGTAGATGTCATTGCGGCCTCTTGCAGTCTGCCAGCAGATGATTCCGGCAGGCGACTGCGTCATAGTGGACAGGAATCCGCAGCGGTTATCGATTTCACACAGCTTTCCTGAACCCGATTTTCGGAATCTCTTGCCCCACAGGAAAACTGCCCGCCGCAGGTATCGACCAGTCTGTTCCGACCGGTTGTGGCAGCCCTTCCGGTTCAAAGAAGTGTGCCCGGTGTGTTAGGACAGTCCGATCGATTCGTCTGAAATAACGATCCGGCGGAATCTGCCGGTCGAAAGGCCGAAGTCAAGGGAGGGAAACTGAGGCGGGTCTTTGGGTTAGCGAATTGGCACCGTGCGTGAGGGGCGTGTTTTTCGTGTTCTTCCGGTTGTAATGAGTCTTCCGTCAAAACACGTTTTCCGTACTGGCGATAACTTGACG
>JAYTAK010001011.1:0-2994 GCA_043737515.1 Candidatus Kuenenia sp.
ATCCGTCAGATTTCCGAGACAATTGGTGGGCTGCTTGACAGGGAAATTGTGCGTTTGTACAAGCCCGGACTGAATTTTAGCGAGGTGTCGAATCCTCACTCAGCGGCATTGGGTCGAAGAGTGTCGTTGGGCGGGTGTGGTTTCGCGAGATCGTTCACGCGAGCCTTTGATGGAAACCGTCAGTATGTTCGAGTCCTCGTTGTCACGCCGGAACTGCGAGGGCTGAGTACGCTGATGGCAAAGAAACCGATTGCGAAGTCGCCAGTCAAGAAAATGGCGAAAAAGGCGCCGCCAAAAACTGCCGGAAAGGCACGGCCGGTATCCCGCCCAGCTCCTTCGGCGACCAAGGTGGAAGCGAAAGCTACAGTCACCAAGAAAGCCGCAAAGCCTGCTGCCGCTGAGTCTGACAAAGTTCCTCGGGTCAAACGCGCAGCAGCGGCGGAGTTGGTGACGCCGGTTCCGATTCCGCCGGTTCCCGTTCCACCGGAAATCGAGTTAACGCATGTGGACGAGCAGTTGGTTGCTCTCGTCAACAAGCGAGCCTCGCTGTACCTGCAGAAAATGAAGGGTGTCGAAACGCCTTCCAAGATTATCTTTAGTGATCTTGATCAGCAGCAGGTCTGGGGGATGATTGAACGCTGCAACGAGGGGCCGTTGACATCTGCTGAGATCAAGACCATTTTTCGCCCCTTGATGAGTGCCGGACGCCAGCGGATCAAGAGCATTCGAGTGGCATATCTCGGGCCGGCCTACAGCTTCACGCATCAGGCGGCGATTTCAAGATTTGGTGAAGGCGCAGACCTGGTGCCAGTGAGCACGATTGCGACGGTGTTCGAAGAAGTAAATCGCGGCCATGTGGACTTCGGTCTTGTGCCGATTGAAAACAGTACTGACGGGCGGATTGTGGATACGCTGGACATGTTCACGCGTCTGCCGCTGCGGATTTGCGGCGAGGTGCAACTGCATGTGCATCATTACCTGCTCGCTCGTTGTGATCGCAGTGAGATT
The DNA here is from genome assembly GCA_043737515.1 of Candidatus Kuenenia sp. Taxonomy (GTDB): domain Bacteria; phylum Planctomycetota; class Planctomycetia; order Planctomycetales; family Planctomycetaceae; genus SXXK01. Next base: position 1,009 of record JAYTAK010001011.1, read on the forward strand.
ACGGAGATTTACAGTAAGCCACAGGCTTTGTCACAGTGTCGTGACTGGCTGGCCAAGCACATGCCTCAGGCGCGGCAGATCGAAGTCACCAGCACGTCCACGGCTGCTCAGTTGGCACGGGATAAACCGAATGTCGCTGCCGTTGCCAGCCATCAGGCAGCGATTCAGTATGATGTGCGGATCGTCGCGGAATGCATCGAAGACAATCAGAACAACATCACGCGATTCGCCGTGATCGGTGACAGTGTCGCCGAACCAACGGGAACGGATCGCACGGCCATTCTGCTGCAGATTCCTCACAGGCCAGGTTCCTTGTCGGAGGCACTGGAAGCTTTTCGCCGCAACAAGATCAATCTGACCTGGATTGAATCATTTCCGCTGCGACAGCCCCAGATCGGGTATCTCTTCTTCCTTGATTTTGAAGGACATGTCTCAGAACCCAGGATCAAGAAAACGCTCAAGGATCTGGAAAGTCTGCCTCCCGATCGATTGGAAATTCTGGGATCGTATCCTCGCAGTGAAGCACTGAAGTAATAGGCATGTTCTTGTGAACGACAAGGCGCTAGCGGTCGGTTGATTTAATCAGCCGGAACGCGCTAGCGTCCGGTTTTCGGTGCAAAAACACTGCAAAAATAACCGGGGGCTAGCGCCCGGCGGCTGATAAACCGACTGAATCAACACCCCGCAAGTACAATTGCGGCTCACGGTTTTTGGGAATGGGGACAGGCTCCCAGGGTCGTTGAACCTCAAGATCCCGCGTTGATTCTGAAGCGTAACTCATACCGAAGTTAGTCCATTCCACGAAAGCCGTTTGACATCATGCGTCGTTTCTTAATCGCTGGTAACTGGAAGATGAACACCACCCGGCAGTCCGGAGTCGCGCTGGCAGGCGAACTGGCAACAGTGGCTGCGAAAAATGAATCCGGTGTCGAAGTTCTGGTGTGCCCGCCGTATCCGTACCTGATTCCTGTTGCTGAGAAGCTGAGCGGCAGTGCCGTCCAGTTGGGGGCTCAGGATTGCTACTTCGAAGCACCCGGCGCGTTCACCGGCGAAGTCGCGGTTGAGATGCTCAAAGACTGCGGCTGCCGCTACGTGATTCTGGGACACAGTGAGCGCCGTCATGTGCTGGGCGAAACGGATGAAATCATCAATCGCAAGACGCGGGCAGCAATTTCCGGTGGTCTGCAGGTCGTCCTGTGCGTCGGGGAATTGTTGAACGAACGTCAGGCTGGACAGACAGAAGAAGTCCTGGATCGGCAGATGCAGGGCGGTTTGTCGGGGATTGCCGAGGCGGAGGCGGCGAACCTCGTGATCGCTTATGAACCAGTCTGGGCGATTGGCACGGGAGTCACCGCAACGCCGGAACAGGCGGAATCTGCCCATGAACATCTTCGCAACTGGCTTGCCACTCGCTATACTCCCGCGTTTTCCGAAAAGGTTCGGATTCTGTACGGTGGCAGCGTGAAGGCGGACAACGCCGAAACTCTGCTGGGTCAGGCGAATGTGGATGGTGCTTTGGTTGGCGGCGCCAGCCTGAAAGCCAGCACGTTTGTCCCGATCATTGAAGCCGCCCGAAAGTTGTCGGCAGGGAAATAATATCTGACGGATCCATTGGACCGGACAGATCCGTCGGATGATCTGCGGGCGTCAGGAAACGCGGTCCATTGTCTGAATTTCGTGTGTTTGAAATGTTCTTTGCTGTGAAACGGATTGGCCGATGTCGTTCTTGATTGGAACTTTGAGTTTTGTCATGTTGGCGATCAGCCTGTTCATGATCCTGCTGGTCCTCATTCAGCGCGGTCGTGGTGGCGGCCTTGCGGGTGCGTTTGGCGGCATGGGCGGCCAAAGCGCATTTGGTACGCGAGCGGGTGACATGTTTACTCGGATCACGATCGTGCTGGCAGTCGTGTGGGTGCTGCTCGCCGGCGGCCTCGGGATGATGATGCGCCGCGATGCCGAAGCGGAAAAGAGGGGTGAGAATTCGGT
>JAYTAK010001012.1:0-15638 GCA_043737515.1 Candidatus Kuenenia sp.
AGACAGTCCTTTCGCAGAATCGGCAGTTTCGGCTATTCTCACGGGCTTCTGCACATGGGTTTATTCACTTGCGGTGTTTGCTGCATCGCTTCGTTTTGACATTTCAATGTCTTTCTCAGGGTTGTCTCAATGCTGATTTCCGCCTGGCTGACCGCCGTTCGCAACCGTCTTCCGTTGCAGGATCGTTCAACAAGGCGTCACGCCCGTTCCCTGAAAAACAGTTCGGCTTTGGAGGAAAGGCTTGAGACGCGGGCGTTGTTGGCGGGCCCGACGCTAGTGGCCGTTCGACCAAACATTGGAGCTTTTCTTGAAGATGGCGATGTTCGCAATGTCGCTCCGAAGGAGCTGACACTGCAGTTCAATCCGGGGCAGAGTATTGATTCCTCGAACAACCGGCTGTTTGTAAACTCTCCGATTGTCGTGGAGCGATCCGGCCAAGACGGGATTTTTGGCAATGGCAATGATGTTCCGATCACGCTCGGTTTTGTGGGCCTTGGCGCGAACGCCGAAGAGGTCGTGCTGCGATTTGGAGAGAACCTTTCCGACGATTTCTACCGAATCACCATCAAAGGGACGGGGCCGAACCCGCTTCAAAACGTAGCGGGCGAAGATTACGGCGGTGGAGTTGACGGTACCTTTAATTTCCGACTCGACCTTGGCGCTCAGGTGAAATCTGTTGTGCCGCAGCCGATTACGCGGGGAGCTGGCGGTGTTCTGACGCAGGCTCGAAACCAGATCGTCGTTTATTTCAACTCCGACACGCTGCTGGAGACCTCGGCTGAAACACCTGCGTTCTACCGCTTGATGAACACTCGAAACACTGTCGAAAACACGGATGACGGAATTCACCTGCCCACAAGCGTTGATTACAACCCGGCGACGAGAAGCGCAACGCTGACGTTTGCCGGGGACATCCACACCCTTTCCGGGCCTGGCACCTATCGCCTGCGGATCGGAACAGACGAGACCGTTCCACTCGCCCCTTCGGTAACGACTTTTGCTGAGACATTTATCAGTAATTTTGGTTCGTCTGGCGCTGCCACTGTCACGATCGAACCGATTGTTTCTGTGGATGGCAATCCCATCACGCTGAATTTCACCAAAGCAGCCTTGGCGACAAACGGCGTCCCGGCGATCTCGGTGTCGGGGCGAACGATCAATATCCAGCTTGATACGACTGGAGGAACGACTCCCGGCCAACTCTACTGGTCGCTTAATCTTCATCCTCAGGCCAGCGATCTGGTGCGGACAACGATTGCTGGAAATCAGAATTTCAATATCGCGGCAACTGCAACAGCGTCTTCGTTCATCTATTCCGATCCTGGATCATCGTTTAATAATAATTCCAACCTGGGAATATTGACGAACCAGAGTCGTGTGGTGAACGGGCAGATTCGATCGCTGGATTATCCGTTCGACTTCCCGGGGAATACAGACGAGCCTGGCCACCGTGAAATTGATGTGACTCTCGAAAGCCACCTTGATTTGCCACCGGATTCCAATCCGCAAATCTCCACAATTTATTACAACTTTCAGAAGAACTATGGCTTTTCGCCACAGGGCGTCGCTCTCTCGAATCTGATCACGGAGAATCAGAAGCAGCGAGTTCGGGAAGCCTTCGAGCTATATGCCCGCTCTCTCGGCGTTCAGTTTGTGGAATCTGACAACCTCGGCTTGACGATCGTGACGGGAGACTTGCGCGCAATTGATCCGAATATCCTGACAGGTGCCGGCGGGGTGACCGGACAGTCCAGCCGTGCGCTGAATCTGGCCATCATGGACAATGCGGAAGTCTGGAACGACAACTTTGCCGGATCATACTTTACGACCGCCATGCATGAGATTGGCCATTTGCTTGGCATGGGGCACGCCTACGATCTGCCGGATCTCACGGTCATGGGCGGGTTTGAAGGCCCTGTAGTCCAGACAACGGCTGCAGAGCCCGATTTTCCAGGCGACGCTGACATCGTGCACGGGCAGGTTCTGTTTCGGCCGGAAAGCCGGGATATTGACCTGTACCGTTTCGAACTGGCCACCGCTGGTGCCTTCTCGGCGGAGACTGTGGCCGAACGATTGTCCGATTCCAGCCTGCTTGATTCCACGCTACGGCTGTTCCGACAGAATGCGAATGGTACAAGGGAACTGATTTCCCAGAACGACGATTATTTCAGCGAAGATTCGTTGTTGTCTCTGAACCTTGAACCAGGGATCTATTTCATTGGAGTGAGTGCGAGCGGCAACGATGCCTACGATCCGCGGATCGCTGACAACGGAATGTACGGAACGACCCAGGGCCGCTATGAGCTGAGACTAACATTCCGGCCCGGTGCCACGTCGGCAATTGTGGATACCACCGGCCAGCGTCTGGATGGGGATCATGATGGTGTGGCGGGTGGCGAGTTTAACTTCTGGTTCCGGGCAGTGCCGGCATCCAGTCAGTTGGTCGTCGATAAACTTGCATTGCCCGGAGGTAATGGTTCACTCGGAACGCCATACAACGAGATTGACCTGGCACTTGCAGCGGCGCAGCCAGGCCAAGTGGTTCGACTCGTCGGCAACGGCGGCGCGGATCTGAATATCGCGACTCGAGCGGATAACGTGGCGTATCAGATCGGTCTGGATGATTCCGGGCTGCCGTTGGTCGATGGGGCGTCGATGGACGTTCCCCGCGATGTGGTGGTCATGATTGATGCCGGCACATTACTGAAATTTCAGGACGCCTATATTGGTGCCGGCAGTTCCTCTTTGACGGTCGATCGCAGCGGAGCCTCTCTTCAGGTCCTTGGAACTCCGTTTTCAGAAGTCGTCTTTACTTCCTGGCGGGATGAAACGGTCGGACAGGATACGACACCGACGCCAACGACACCGAATCAGGGGAATTGGGGCGGTCTTGTTTTCCGCCACGACGTGGACAATGACGAAAACCGGCTGAACTACGAACGGCTGGGGATCTTTATTGACTATGTCGCGTATGCCAACATGAGCTACGGCGGCGGCAAGCTGGAAGTGGACTCTGTCCAGCAGATCATTAATCCGATTACATTGTTGGAAGCTCGTCCCGGAATCTATAACAATTTCATTACGCTCAGCGAAGATTCTGCAATCTCAGCAGATCCGGACAGTTTTGAAGAAACCACATTCAGCTCACCAGCGTATCAGGCAGTGGGGTTCACGCCCGACTACTCGCGCATCGGACCTGATGTTTACGGCAACACTCTGCTCAACAATTCCACAAACGGTCTGTTTGTCAGAATCCAGACGGCACCCGGAACTCCGACAAAGCAGATGACTGTTTCCGGACGGTTCAACGACATCGACATCGTGCATGTCGTCGCCGAGAACCTGAAGATCCAAGGAACTCCCGGGGGACCATTTCTCGAAGTAAATGCACCTCCCGTCGTCCTTGTGACTGTGAATCCGCAGGTCGGCGGAACTCTCAGCACCGGGACTTATAACTATAAGGTCGTCTTCACAGACCCGACGGGTGGGCAGAGTCCACCGTCCGCTGCGACCAGGCTCGTGACCTTGACAGCTGGCAACGGCACCGTCGCACTGGCCAATCTGCCGCCGGCGTCGGTCCCGTATAATGGACGACTGTTGTACCGATCACAGGATGGGGGAGCAGGTCCTTACAACCTGGTCGCTGTCCTGAATGCGACTGCAACGACGTTCGTCGATGATGGTACGACTCTGACCGGAATCCTGAACGAGACCCTGGTGGGAAGGAATCGAGCCCGACTGGACGCAAGTCTGGTCATCGATCCGGACATCATCGTGAAACTGGAATCTTCCCGCATTGAAGTTGGCATGAGCGCTCAACTTATTGCGGAAGGTGTGGCCGGGCGGGAGATCATCTTTACATCGCGTCTCGATGACCGATACGGGGCAGGCGGTACGTTTGATACCAATAACGATGACCTGCTCTCAACAGAAGCCAACCCAAGCCGCCAGGATAATATCGGCCTGTGGGGCGGCATTTATTTTGCGCCGGCATCGTCTGGGAGTTTCGATCAATCGCTGATGACATTCGCTGGCGGAATTATCCCGACCGACGGTGATTTTGCCGGCTTCAATGCGATTGAAGCACACCAGTCAAAGCTGCGAGTCACCAACACTGTATTCGAAGAGAACCGTGACGGCACAGGTGGTTCTGCACCCGCGTCGCGTTTTGGCCGCACCGCCAATGCGGCCGGCACGATCTTTGCGCGCGGGGCCCAGCCTGTCATTCTGAACAATATTTTTCGGGACAATGATGGCCCAGTTTTGACGATTAACGTCAATGCGTTGACAACGGCCTATGTGGATGATTATGGGCGATCCACTGGACTTCTTGATAAGTTCAAAGGATTCGAATTCAATCAGGGACCACTCGTCTCGGACAATCTTCTGGATCGAAACGCCATCAACGGCATGGTCATCCGTGGCGAAGTCCTCACAACGCAGAGCGTCTGGGATGACACAGATGTTGTGCATGTTGTGCTGAATGAGATCATGATTCCGAATTTCCACACATACGGGGGAGTTCGGCTCAACAGCGATCCGGATGCGAGCCTGGTGGTCAAACTTCAGGGTATCAACGCCGGCTTCACGGCCGGCGGAAAACCACTGGATATCGATGACCGCATTGGCGGCACGCTGCAGATCGTAGGTCAGCCATTCTTCCCGGTTGTGTTGACGTCCCTCAGCGATGACAGCCTTGGAGCTGGCTTTGGCCTGGATGGACTGCCGTTGAAGGATACGAATTCCAACGGGCCCAGCACCGGTGCCCCGGGGAACTGGCGAAGCGTTCGGATTACGCAATATGCAAACGATCGGAACGTCGAGATCTACAATGAGAATGAAACGACAAGTGCGCCAGCCCCAGGCACCAATGCGACTGCATCCAATGCAGAGTTCCTGGGCGGGCTCGGCAAGCTCGACCTGCGGACGACGAACGCTGACGGGACACACAAGATCCAGAACACCAGCGACGAGAACCTGCGTCTGGGATTCGAAGTTCAGGGCTACATCAACAGTCCGGGTGACGTGGACGTGTACAGCTTCTCCGGCACGGCCGGTTCCGAAGTCTGGATCGACATCGATCGCACAAATCATGCGCTGGATACCGTCGTAGAGCTGATTACAGCATCGGGATCGATTATCGCGCTGTCGGATAATTCGCATGACGAGCAGATCGGGCTCTATCCAGTATTTAAGTCGAGCGCGCTGACGAAGCTGAATCCGCTTGATAAGTCACAGTATCTCAGCGACGATCTGTACGGAACAAATCAAAAGGACGCCGGATTCCGGATCATCCTTCCAGGCGTTTTCGGGACAACGGGGACATACCAGGTTCGCGTCCGCTCCAGCAACATCGATTCATTGAATCCTGCTGCCAACCGCGCTGATCTTTCGAACCCCGCGAAGGTTTTCAGCGGAATTACACAAGGGTCGTATCAGCTTCAGATCCGGCTTCAGGAAACCGACGAGATTCCTGGTTCAACCGTGCGGTATGCAAGTATCCGGTTTGCCACAAATGGCGTCGAATTGTTCGGGATGCCGGCGCATTCACCACTGGCTGGTGAACACGGAGAGTCCACAACGGGTGCCAATAATACCGCCGGTGGCGCAGAGAACGTCGGCAATATTCTAAATACGGATCGAGCCGCAGTGGCGGTCGCAGGCAGGATTTCCGCACCAAACGATATTGACTTTTATCGCTTTGACGTGGACTTCGATGATATTCAGCAGATTCCCGGTCAGACGAATCCGTTCCGCTATGCGTCCGTCGTTTTTGATGTTGATTACGCCGACGGAATGTCACGAGGCAATCTGCAGGCGCACGTCTTTGATGCTGAAACGAATCGCCTGATCCTGACCGCCCGCGATTCCAGCATTGCCGACGACCGCTCCGGACCGCTGGAAGGCGGAGATATTGATGACTTAACCCGCGGCAGTGCCGGGGCACTGGATGCCTACATCGGCCCGTTCGAGCTGCCTGAAGGCAGTTACTATCTGGTCGTGACATCGCACAACCAGATTCCTCAAGTGCTCGAACAGACTATGGTGGCATTTCCCGTGAGCGATACGATTCGCCTGGAGCCGATCACAGCTGTACGACGCGTCGCAGACGAGCACTTCGGCGGTTTTGGAACTGCCACTGCTCCGCTCTACGATCTATTTGACAATGAACGCGGGCAGAATCTGACGGCGTTTGATCTTGGCGATGTGAATCTGTTCGTGAGTACCGGAAACTCCGTGTTCACTGTCAACGCTTATACCGGAACGGTCGTGACGCGGCTGGGCAATGTCGGATTAGCGCATAACGAAATCGCGATGCGTCCGGATGGAGAATTATTTACCTGGTACTACCCATTCACAGGCAATGACGGCAGTGCGAGCACCTACGTTATGATTGACACTGGCACCGCTGCCAGAACGATCCTTCAGGACGACGGAATCGTGACATATCACGATTCCGACCCGACCGCAACCATTACCGAGACAGGTTCAAATGCAGCAACGTTCGTGACAGCGTTCACCTACGATGCCGCTACCAAGGATGGTGGTTTGTTTGTCGCCAATCGTGGTGACGGTCGTTACGCCAACAATATCCTCTACCGGTTCGATGCCCGGACCGGTGCAGCAATTTCTCAGGGACCTCTCCGCCCGGCAAACGGTCGTGTCACGCAGAACAATGTGCCGAACTTCGGTAATAGATCAGGCACAGACGTCGTCGAGCTTTTTGCGCTTCCTGCCGTGGGCACGATACAGGCCATCGCGTTGGGGGAGGCGTCAATCTATGCGGTTGATGATCAAAGCAGTCTCTACGAATTTAGCTTTTCCGGGGTGTTATTGAACCAAACAACGATTTTCGATCCCGACGGGAACCCGGCAGACCTGACCGGCCTTGTGATCGGTCCGGACGAAGCCGAAGGCGGTGCCTATTCCAGTACGTTGTTTGCTTCCGACTCCAGCGGAGTAATTTACGCACTTTCCACCGGCGGCGGGCTGGCTGCGCTGGGTGACCCGGAGCCATTCTTCGTGGATGGGCAATCCACGATTCAGACGGGACTGGGAGCCGTTGGACTCGCCTTTGGAACGCTGGAGAGAAATCTCTGGTCAACAACCGGTTTGCGATCCGGTGACGTTGGTCATGGAATGCTGCAGTCGCCTGACGGGACGCGCTTGGATACTCCCGGAGGCAGCAGTCTGTACTTTGGGAATCAGCGAGGCGGAGCTGCTGCGGGGAATAAGAACGATCTTGGTGCACTTGGGACGCTGAACAACGTCAATTTTCCGGGAGGAGCTGCGGGGTCATTCATCACGAATCCGTTCAGCCTGGAAGGTTATGGCACGGGCGACAAGCCGACGCTGTACTTTAACTACTTCCTGGATACTTCAAGTCTCGACTATATCCCGGGAGTACGTCCGATGATGGATTCCCTGCGCGCTTATGTCGGTGACGGGACCACATGGAGCCTCGTCGCCACAAACGATTCCTATCGTGAGCCAGGTGCCATCAATGATGAGCAGGATTTTGCTCCGTTCGGTGGTGCCACTGAACACCCGACGACTCAGCTGTTCCTCGATGTCGGGGAGCTTTATGACGAGCAGACTCCGCCACGATGGCGTCAGGCTCGCGTCGATTTGAGTCATTTCGCCGGGCGTTCCGATCTCAAGGTACGCTTCGAATATGCCGCGAGCGGCTCTGTCAATGTCGGCGATATCACGACCGTCGGCGAGGAATTCTACGCCCGGAAGGCAACGACACTGCGTGACGGCCAGTCGTACATACTGGAAGGTGTGAATCAGTTTGAAATTGAAATGGGCTACACGCTGGTTGCTCCGTCCGTATCGACAATCGGGGAAGGTGAGACATTCACGATTCAAGGCGTCATCTTCGAATTCGACAAGAATGCCAATGGGGTTGCCGGTGGTCGCGTTCCTGTGACAATCAATTCAGCGATGAGTCCTGCCGAGATCGCGATTGCGATGGAGCGTGCCATCGACGGTGCCGCGATTACAAACCTTGTCACCTATCGGGACAACAATCGCATCGGGTTGATTCTGGAGCCACCGCTCCTTCCGATCAGCACTTCGATCACTCTCTCGCAGAGTGTTGGTGCCGGACTGATCGTTGACGGAGCTCCGGGAGTCACACCTGGAACAACGTCTGTCGTGATCCATGCAGGAATGAGCAGCGAGGATGTGGCGGAGGTTGTCGCACAGCGGCTGGCCGATCATCTTCTTCCGGCCGGTGTCTATCGAGAAGCGGAGCTGAATAACTCCCGTCTCACTGCACAGAACCTCGAAGCACTTTCCTGGACCAGCGTGGCCAACAATACGATTACCGAATCAGCGACTCTGCCGCACATTTCTATCATCGGAACATCAGCGGCTGGATCCGGAACAGACTTTTATGCGTTTACGGTCACAGGTCCGGGATCGCGTCGGGTGATTGTGGACCTTGACGGAACTGTGGCTACATTCAATTCCATGATCCGGATCGTGAACTCGACCGGTGGACTGGTATTCGAGAACATCAATGGCTGGGTTCTGGACATTGGCAGCAATCACAGCGCGGCATCGTTTCTCGATGTCACTCTTGCTCCGGGAGACTATTTCATTCAGGTGGGGGTCCCACCAGTGCTGAGCGGCGCTGCGCCGGCGCGGCGTTACACCCTGCATTTGTCCGTAGCGGGCCACGTTGTCGATGCGAATGGCGTCACGACGCCTCTGGTCGTAGACCGGTTCAATATCAAGAGCCATGCCGACATGGTGCGCATTATCGGCCACTATGTCACGAACGCGGGACCGATGGGGCTGACGACGTATCTGCCGGGCGATGAATTCGGAGGTTATTACGCCGGGTTCCCTGCTTATGCCGGTTCGCTTCGCGGGATGAGCAATGCATTTGAAGGTGTTTATATTGACGACATTGTCATCGGCCTGGCGGAACGTGGAGAAATGGTGACCGGGGCTCCCGTAAACACAAGTTTCATTCCCAACTGGGAAGTCAATGATCCAAATAATCTGAATCCCTATCTGGATATCCTGGAAGGTGATTACGACATCGAAGTCCGGCGCGCGACGGATTACGGTCAGGGCAGTGGATTTCCCAATCCGCAGATTCAGTCATTCGACAGCAATGACCGCATGACGGAGCAGCAGACGCTGGTCGTCGCAAATGCGTGGGATCTCACCGACGGACGTACATTCATGCTTAGCGACGGAGTGGATTCTGTCGTCTTCGAATACGAAGACATCGGCCTCGGAAACGGAGTCGCACCCGGTCATTTTGCAATTGCGTATGATCCGACGGCCATCGACTCAGCCGGTCATCATACCGGGGAGCGGGCTCATGTGATCGCGGCGAGGATTCGCGACGCAATTAATTCCACGGCGGTGCAGGGAATCCTGGATGTGTTGGCATCACTTGCCGACGGCGCGGCGGATAACGCGGTTTCCAGCACGAGCCATAAGGTCAACATCTACGGCAACGCCCTGTTTACACTCGGCGACGGCCTTCAGTCGCCCGATCGGGACGCCTCGCCTGTCGGTGTCAGCAGCTCCATGGTTGCTCTCGGGAATACCGCCGGCAGCAGTTCTGTCTTTCGCTTTACAAACACCACGCCTCTGCTCGACCCTTCGACCGGGTATCCGGAGCGGATCAGTTCAGTCCGAATTCAGCTTCCGGCCGGTCAGACGTTTGATCCGATTTTCCTGATGGGAGGAACGGGGAATGGTCCGACCATCAATCCGGCGTCGGATTTCGACACGCCGACGTTCACGTCGCTCGACGCTTTGAATCCGCGTGTTCCGGTCTTTACGTTCAGCTCCGGGTTCGACTTGCTGACGATCAACTTCTCTTCACTGAGGGGACCAGGATTTGACGAAAACGATCAACTCATTTTCGGGCTTGACATCGATTTCGGACCAGAGCCGATTCATAACCTCGGAAGTATCGTTCAGGTGACATTCAGTTCCGGCCGGATAGTTGATGCAGAATACGTCACCAATTCCGAACCCGGGAACATCGGCGTATTACGACCACTGGCGGATCCGACAACTGTGCAGTTCCATAAGTTCTATGGCGATCAAAATCAAAAACGTGATCAGGGTCAGCTGCTGATTCATTCCAACATTATCAGCGACTCCGCTCAATGGGGTGTCATCGCGGACGCCGGTGCCCGATCCGGTGGGCCAAATCCGAACGGCGCAGGAGTGCTGCCTCATGCCGGCCCCGTGCGCAATCTTCGGGAACCAAACCTGAACAGGTGGATTCCTGGCGCGATCATTTCCAACAACGTTATCACGCAGGGCGGTTCCGGCGGCATTCTGTTCAGTGGCGACCCAACTGGCGGCACATTGGCACCTGTGGCCATTGGTCGATTGATTAACAATACGATCGTGGGGAATCCGGCATCGCCAAGCGGGGTGGGAATTCAGGTTGAAGAGAATGCCAGCCCGACGATGCTGAACAATATTCTTGCGGATCTGGCCACGGGTGTGTCCGTCGATGCGAGTTCGCAGACTCTGGGATCCGTACTCGGCGGTACGCTTTACCGCGGCAACGGAACCAACGCCAGCACCGGCGCGATCGGACTTGGTACGTTTCCGATTCAACTCACGGCAAGTGACCCCCTGTTCGTAGATCAGGCGAACCGCAATTACTACCCGGCCCCATTGTCTAAGGCGATCGACAGCTCACTCGACGGACTGGGCGACCGGACCACATTCATCACCGTGAAAGATCCGCTGGGCGTGGGAGTTTCACCCGTCAAGGCACCGGACCTGGATGTCTATGGACAGGTCCGCGGCGACGATCCGGATGTGGTCACGCCTGCATCGCAGGGTGCGAATGTGTTTAAGGACCGGGGCGCAATCGATCGGGTGGACTTCTTCCGACCGACTGCAAAACTGACCGGCCCGCTTGACGGCAGTCCGGACGATCTGAATCCGGTTCTGAATTCGGTGTGGTTGAATCTTCCAGGAGTATTGCGCGAACTCGTTGTGACGCTTAGTGATGTCGGGATCGGAATTGACGATAACCGCGTGCTGCTCAACGGCAGCCAGTTCCAACTGTTTATGGACGACGGGATCAGCCAGCCAACCGATACGACAGGCACTGAAGGGCCGCTGATCAACGGGACCGATTACATCTTCGTCTACAACTCAACGACAAACGAAGTCATCTTCCGTGCCGTCACGTCATTCCCGTTTGAACGCAAGTACCGCATCGTCGTGGACAACGATGATGCCGTAGTCGACAACGATGGTGTGATCGGCATCCGGGACCTCGCTGGCAATTACCTGGCTCCAAATCTGCCGGACGGCACAACACAGTTTAACCTGCTGGTCACAGATGGTATCAACGATGCTCCTGTGAACACAGTGCCTGGCCCTGATGTCCAGTCCACGCTGGAAGACACGACGCTGGTCTTCAGTGCCGCGAACGGAAATGCAATTTCCGTCGCGGACGCTGATGCGTGGCTGGGTACGAATCGGCTGAAGATCACACTAACCGCGACTAACGGCATACTCTCACTGAAAAATGGCTTCAACCCTTTGCTGTTCACATTCACCGGCGGCAGCGACGGCATTGATGACGTGACCATCATTTTCGAAGGGAACATTAACGATGTCAACGCGGCCCTTGACGGACTCCAGTTCAAACCCGACGCGGACTACTTTGGCCCGGCCAGTGTCACGATAATCTCGGATGACCTGGGCAACTTCTCGGGTCCGCCTCTTCCCCCGCCACCGGCCATGACGGACACGGACGTCATATTGATCAATGTCATATCCGTGAACGATAAACCGATCTTCAATCTACAGGGCGATCCGGCACCGATCAATGAAGACTCAGGCCCGGTGACAATTCTGAACTTCATGACGGGTCAGGCGGCCGGACCGGCCAATGAAACTCCGCCTCAGGGCTTTACGGTGACCGTCACTGTGACGTCGGAAACCGGGAGCTGGACTCCTGCCACCTTCTTTTCGGCGGCACCATCGATTGATCCTGTCACAGGGACGCTGACCTTTACGACTGCTCAGGACGTCAACGGAACGGCCACCATCAGTGTCACGCTGACCGACACCAATGCTGTTCCCGTTCAGTCATTGACGAAGACGTTTATGATCACCGTCAACGCGGTGAACGATATTCCGGTCTTTACGGTCAACTCAGGCGTTCCACCAATCAACGGCAGCGGCGATATTACGACACTGGAAGATGCCGGTGTGCAGACCATCAACTACGTTGCCACGTCGGCTGCGGCACGGGCGTCGGCTCTGGATGAAGTCGGCGCTCAGACGCCACTCACCTGGACCGTATCAGCACCAACTCGCACCGGTGGAAACCTGGCGTTTAGTCAACTGACAGTGAATCCGACAACCGGTGCCCTGACGTACAATACGACACAGGACACCGCAGGTTCTGCCACGGTGATGCTGACACTCACAGACGCCGGTTCCGGTGTTGCACCAAACATCAACGCCACAACTCGGGTCGTCACCATCAACGTCACGCAGGTCAATGACGCTCCGGTCGCGGTGACTGGTAACTATGTCGTGGATGAAGGATATGGAATCACGCTGAACGCCAGTGGCAGTTTTGACGTCGATGCGTTCTTTGGCGACACACTGACGTACGCATGGGATCTGGACGACAACGGATCGTTTGAAACGTCCACCGGTGGTGTTGCAATTCAGACCTTCACCTGGGCGTATCTGGCCAACCTCGGCATCACAGCTCCGAATGTCAGTGACATTCAGTTGCGTGTGACCGACTCCAGCGGTGCCTTGAACAACACGGGATTCGCAACCGCGACACTCACCACGCTGATCGTCGATTACGGTGACGCTCCGAATACATACGGGACGTTGCAGACGAGTAACGGAGCAGCTCATACGATCGCAGGCAGCCTGAAACTGGGAGCGACGATCGACAAAGAAATCACCGGACAGCCCTCAGCAAACGCCACGGGCGATGGCAGCGATGAAGACGGTGTCGCTTTCCCAACCAGCTTTGAAACCACGGCTGGCCAGGCGTTGCCCGCATATGTCGATGTGACTGCGTCGGCGGCCGGAAAACTTGATGTCTGGCTGGATCTGAATCGCAACGGCGTGTTTGATAACGCGACGGAGAAGCTAGGCAGCGGAAGCAGCTACAACGTTGTCGCCGGAGTCACTCGCATCAACTTCACGATTCCCGCCGGCACACCGGTCGGAACCACGTTCATGCGCTTCCGACTCAGCACCGCTGGCTCACTGTTGCCAACGGGGCGTGCCAACGATGGTGAAGTCGAAGACTACACTATCGAGGTGAAACCGTTGCAGCAGGCGATCACTCCGACCATCAATCGACCAATCGACTTTGACCCACTCCCTGGCAATATTCCGCAGACCAGCGACCTGACTCCGACGATTGCCTGGAGTCTGCACGACGCCAACTTCAACTACCTTCTCGTTGTCAAAAACTCACTCGGTCAGACGGTCTTCTCTCCACCGTTGACATCGTTCACGACAGCAGATGTCACCTCTACATTGCCAGCTGGCATTTATACTGTCACCCTGACGGCCTTCAACAAAGCCAACCAGCCGGCACCTGCGGCGACCTATCGATTCGAAGTCGTGCCACTGGTTGTTGCGTCTCCAGCCGGTGACGTGGTAACGTCCCGACCAGTCATCAACTGGAATGCAGTTGCCGGGTCAAAGACCTATAACGTGGTCGTCGAGTCTCTGACCACGGGACTCGTCGTGATTGATCAGACGATCACAACCGCAACCGTCGTCCTGCCAGCAATCCCAAATCGATTTACGCCGACTTCTGATCTGCCACTGGGACGTTATCGCGTTCGAGTCCGTGCGACTGACGCAGCGGACCTGCTCGGTGACTGGAGTGCCTTCAGCAACTTCGCCGTCAGGACACCACCTGTGCTGACAGCGCCGGCGCCTTCCGTGACGGTACTCCGACCAACAGTGACATGGAATCCTGTCGCTGGAGCAACCTCTTATCGCGTCACATTGACTTACATCACAGACACTGTCGCTCTGCCAGCGACAGCCACCGTGACAGCGACCGTGACAACAACCAACTGGACGCCCACGACTGATCTGAAGCTTGGTGAATACCGCGTCAATGTACAGGCCTTCAATGCCGCTGGCGAAAGCAGCGTCATCAGTCCCAACAGAACCTTCCTGATGCGACAGCCCCCGATCTCGACTCAGCCACTGCAGCGTGTGCCTGACACCACGCCGACGTTCAACTGGAGTGCCGTGCCGGGTGCTGATCGCTACGAACTGGTTGTCTCAAAGAAGTGGGGCGCATTTGACGTTGTCGTCACCCAGAGCAATCTGACGACGACGACGTTTACACAGCCGACGCAACTGGGTCTGGGACGTTACACGTACCGAATCCGAGCTATCAATGATCCAACGGCTCCGGGAGCAGCGGCAGTCACTTCCATCGATGCTGCTGTCTATGAGTTCGTCATCGTCGAGCCACCAGTTCTCACCGGGCCAAGCCTGACCACGTTCAGCAATCATCCGGCAGTATCATGGATCGCACCGCCGAATTCAGAGAAATTCGATGTGTACTACCGCCAGGTGGATGGTGCAGTGGAATTCCTCCGCGTCAACGGTGTCTCCGGCAGTTCATACACGCCGAATGAGAAACTCTTTGGCATTGGAACCTATATTGTCTGGGTCAGAACCTTTTCAGACACTGACAACCCGGCGACTCCGCGGCTGCCAAACGGCAGTGGTGACGAACGCGAGCCAAGTGAGTGGAGTATCGGAAGAACCTTCCGAGTTTCGACACCTCCTGCGCTTGTCGGACCAGTCGGTCGAACGGCAGTGGCGAATCCAACTCTGTCATGGCAGAGCGTTCCAGGTGCCCTGAACTATGAAATCTGGATCAACAACGATTCGGTCCCGGTTGGCAGACTGTACAACCAGACTGGAATTGTATCGTTGAGCTATACGGTTCCGGCAAATCTGCCGATCGGACAGTACACGTTCTGGGTTCGTGCTCGAAACGCCTTTGGTTTTGACAGCAACTGGAGCAATGGACAAAAATTCGAAATCGTCACGTCTCCGGTCCTGACCGGGCCGTCGGCATCGACCTTCATCCGTCGTCCGACATTTAACTGGACAAACTTGATGACGACGCTGGGATCGTTTCCCGCCGGTGCCGTAAGGTACGAATTCCGACTCCAGACGCCGGATACGGTCACAGGAAGATATGTCGATCGGCCAGAGTACACCGTTGCAAACCTCACGACAAATTCGTATACGATTCCGTCCGATCTACCGACAAACAATTTCTATCGTGCGTATGTGCGAGCGTTTGCCAATGGACGTCCGACGGCGGGCGTACCGGCCACCAACTCGAACTGGAGTTTCGGGCTGGAATTCTTCGTCGGCGGGCGTCCGATCGTCAATACGATTCCTCCGACAACAAACACGACGCCAACCCTGACATGGGGTGCCGTCAACGGTGCGTCCGGGTACGAAGTCTTCATTGCAACCGCCGCACAGCCGGGTACTAACCTTCTGAATGCCAGCAACAACAGAACAGGCAACACATCATTTGTTGTGCCGCAAGCACTGACAAAGGGAGTCTACCGTTACTGGGTTCGAGCCTTCAACGC
>JAYTAK010001013.1:0-6816 GCA_043737515.1 Candidatus Kuenenia sp.
AAAGCAGCCCTGCATCATGCCGGACTTCAACAAACATCGCGTACAGAAAAACGACAAGGTTCAACTCCGCAAAACAGAAACGGACGGCAAGAAGTTTGAAAAGGACCGTGATGCCAGCGAAGAGTTGTTCAGGTCCCTGCGGAACGAATTGATATCTCTTCAGGCTCAGCTTTACGCCGAGGGTCAACAGAAACTGCTGATCGTCTTTCAAGCCATGGATGGCGGCGGAAAAGACGGCACCATACGTTCTGTCTTCGAAGGCGCGAATCCGCAGGGCGTGGTCGTGACACCATTCAAGGGTCCATCTGAAGAAGAACTGGCTCACGATTTTCTGTGGCGTGTTCACAAGTCCGTGCCAGGGAAAGGCATGATCGGCGTCTTCAATCGGTCGCACTACGAAGACGTGCTGGTCGTTCGAGTCCACAACATTGTGCCGGAAGCCGTGTGGCGACCGAGGTACGAAATGATCAATGATTTCGAGAAGATGCTGACCGCTTCAGGAACGCGGATCATCAAATTCTTTCTGCACATTTCAAAGAACGAACAGAAGCGACGATTTCAGGAACGCCTTGACGATCTCTCCAAACGCTGGAAGTTTGATCCGGCAGATCTTGAAAAACGAAAATTCTGGGATGATTATCAACAGGCGTTTGAAGACGTGCTGGAGAATTGTTCCACGAAAGAATGCCCCTGGTACATCGTTCCGGCTGACCAGAACTGGTACCGGGATCTGGTCGTGACAAGTGTGCTCGTGGAAACGCTGAAAGAAATGAATCCGCAATATCCAGCTCCGCCGGACGTCACCGGCGTCGTGATTGAGTAATCATACTCTCAAAAAAAAGGGACTCTGATACTTCAGAGTCCCCTCGTTTCAATTGCGTTGCATTGAATAAAACATCTGCCGGTAGCCTGATCAGACTTCCTTCGAAGAAATCCAGCTCATCATCTTTCGCAGTTGCTTGCCAACCGTTTCGATCAGATGACCGCGTTCGCGGCGACGCGTTGCGAGAAACGATGCCTGGCCAGCCTTGTTTTCCAGCAGCCAGTCACGCGCGAACTGACCACTCTGGATTTCGACCAGGATCTTCTTCATTTCGGCCTTGGTCTGTTCAGTGACGATACGATTACCACGCGTGTAGTCGCCGTACTCAGCGGTGTTCGACACGCTGTAACGCATGTAATTCAAACCGCCCTGATAGAACAGGTCCACGATGAGTTTCAGTTCGTGCATGCATTCGAAGTACGCCATTTCCGGCTGATAGCCAGCTTCAACCAGCGTCTCAAATCCAGCTTTAACCAGTGCGCTGACGCCGCCGCAGAGGACGACCTGTTCACCGAACAAGTCGGTTTCTGTCTCTTCAGCGAATGTCGTTTCAATCACACCACCGCGAGTTCCGCCGATGCCTTTGGCATAAGCCAGTGCCAGTTGACGTGATGTTTCTGACGCCCCTTCGCTCAACGCAATCAGGCTCGGCACGCCGCCGCCTTTTTCGTATTCGCTGCGAACAAGATGTCCTGGTCCCTTCGGAGCGACAAGCGCCGCGTCAACGCCCTTCGGAGGCTGAACCTGACCGAAGTGAATGTTGAACCCGTGTGAACACATCAACAGATTGCCCGTCTTCAGCTTTGGCTTGATGTCGTTACGATACACATCGCCCTGAAGTTCGTCCGGCAGGAGAATATTGACCAGGTCTCCCTTGTCAGCGGCTTCAGCCGCAGAAACAGGCTGGAACCCGTGGCTGATGGCAAGATCGTAGTTGGCACCGCCTGGACGCTGACCGACAATGACCGTGCAGCCGCTGTCTCGCAGGTTTTGTGCCTGAGCATGCCCTTGACTTCCGTAACCGATGATGGCAATCGTCTTGCCTTTCAGAAGGCTCAAATCCGCATCGTCGTCGTAATAGAGTTTGACCGCCATTTCTTCAAATTCCTGTCTGAACACAAAAGCTGGGTGAGGACAACCGACATTCGTAGCCACTGTCGGAGAAGTGGCAAGAGCTTCAACATTGCGAAGCACGTCCGGAGGCCACATACAGCCTTCGACGAATCTCGCAAAGAACTGCGAATTGAACCAGGGGCCAGCAGCCAAAACAAGCGAGCAGGCCCGTTCACCGCATCAAACCCCAAAATCCCCGCAGATGAGTGGAATTGCGCCAGCGGGCTCTTTGTTCAAAGTGGGATAAGCTTCCAGCTTGTCATGGCTGTTATGGCTGTCCACAAGAAATGGAGTTCGCTTCAATCGATTCCACGCTGGCAGCCTGACCCACGCAGAACTGCGCAGCAAAAAAGGCGAGTCAAAAAAGACTCGCCCTGCATTTGAAGTCCGCTGATCGGGCAGTCTGTCGCGTCGGATTATTGCATTTCCAGTTCAGTTGGCTGGTTGGCACGGCGCGCCCGCATTTCTGCTCGGCGGCGATCACGACGACGGATATCACTTGGCTTTTCATAGAACTCACGCTTGCGCATTTCTTTCTTCACACCCGCATGTTCGACAAGTTTTCGAAATCGCCGAACTGCTTCATTCACACTTTCATTATCACGCAAACGCAACTTAACCACAAAAATCCTCCTCTGGGGAAACTGAACAACTGAATAGACACAGGACGTTCCAACGTCAGAATGTAACAAACCACGGGCGAATTGCAAATTGCCAAAGTACCGCATTTGTCAACTGCGGGGAAACCTGTCAACCTTGGATGCTCCACTGCCAGCCGGAACGTGCTGACATTTCGCCTCTCAATGTCCCGGTTAGTGCCATTTTAAGATCCGGAGTCGGTTTTAACCGATCACAGCGTTATCGACAGAATTCCCTTATGACCCGCGATTGCATCTACATAATTGACACATTTTCCCTGATGTTTCAGGTCTTCCACGCCATCCCGGCAATGACGGGCACTCAGGGCCAGCCCACAAACGCCGTCTTCGGATTCACGCGGGATATTCTTGGAATTCTGGACCGCAAGCCGACACATCTGATCTGCGCATTCGACTCACCAGGTCCGGGAAAACGCTCCGAGATCTTCGAGGCCTACAAGGCCAACCGGGCAGAGATGCCTGAAGAACTGCGCCCGCAGATTGCGATGATCAAGGAGTTGCTGGCAGGCTTTCGGATCCCGATTCTGGAATGTGCCGAATGGGAAGCGGACGACGTGATCGCCACTGTCGCCACAGCCGCTGCGGCGCGCGATATGGAAGTCGTCATTGTGACGACCGACAAAGACGCCCGCCAATTGCTGAGCCCGACAGTGCGCATGCTGAACTGTCGCAAGAACACGTTCTTCGACGGAGCGGCCTTGATGGAAGATTGGGGCGTGCGACCGGATCAAGTCGTCGATTTTCAGTCGCTGGTCGGTGATTCCGTCGATAACGTTCCTGGTGTCCCCAAGGTTGGGCCAAAGACTGCGAAGACGCTGCTCGAGACGTTCGGAACACTGGATCATGTGCTGGCAAACGCAGACAAGGCACAAGGAAAAAAGCTGCAGGAGAATCTCATTGCGTTCGCCGATCAGGCGCGGATGAGTCGTGAACTCGTCCGGCTGAGAACCGACCTGCCGCTGGAGATCGACTTTGAAGCTGCCCGCGTGCAGAAGCCCGACCGTGCAACGCTGCATGAATTCTTCAAGTTGCTCAATTTTCGCCGCTTCGCCGCAGCCATGAGCGATGAGTCGTCCGCAGACAACGCGACGAACGTTGAAGAAACTCCTCCGAGCGAACGATCCGATGTCGTCGCCGAATTACCTCCCGCTACGGCCGAGGCAACTGGTGTCAACGCCCCGAGTCGCGGACGGCAACAATCGTTATTCGAATAATGGCCGTCGAAAACCGCTCATTCGTTTAACCGCGTGGGCAACGCCCCGCGCTCGGGGATTCGCAAAATGGTGCGTTGCGCTCCGCTTCACGCACCCTACGATTAAATCCACAGACCGCAAGCGCGGCCCGCTGGGCACGCGGTTAAACGAGCCCATGCCAACTGCCTGCAGTAGTGCAGTCCAACTCAGCACTGTCTGGCTTCGCGAACCTTTGAGCCCATCCAGAATGTCATCTCGGGGGCGTGTTCAGGGAAACTGTTCAGCATCAATCGCACGAGTCGTCGGTCGTCGTCGTGAACAGGAGCCGAAAGTCCGTCGGCGTCTTGAAAACTGTGCCGCAGTCCTGCCAGAATGAGCACCCACGAACGGCTGCGGTGGCTGAGTCCTGCCTGATCGACTCGATCGCGAAGAAACTCCTTTCCTCGCTCTTTGTCGAAGGCAAACTCCCACAGGTTGTACTGCCCCATGATCGAGCAGCACAGCAGATCGGTCCAGCGCTCACACGACTTTCGCAACTGATCAATCGCCAGCAGGTCTGCGGGTGACATGCGATCGTCAGCCAGGACAACTCCAAGGGCTTTGTGCCGTACGGCCAGATGTCCCAGATGAATGTTGCGGGCGACCGGACGAAT
Organism: Candidatus Kuenenia sp.; assembly: GCA_043737515.1. GTDB lineage: Bacteria > Planctomycetota > Planctomycetia > Planctomycetales > Planctomycetaceae > SXXK01. Next base: position 4,442 of record JAYTAK010001013.1, read on the forward strand.
GCGATCGATGCCGTTGTTAACGTCGCGTGCCAGCAGCAACACCGTCCAGATGCGGGAGATCATTTCATTGATCAGGATCTGCTCCGTAACGGCTCGTGTCGCCGGTCGGCCAACAATGTGTCCCACGAGGTGCAGAGGGTCACTGATCGGCAGGCCGTGTTCAAGATCATTCAGATCCCTCATCCAGCGATTAAATCGATTGCGACTGAGGACGTAGTAGTCGCCCACGGCTTCCGAAGAGATCTCTTCAGTCTGTTCAATGAACAGTTGGCTGTGGGCCGCCATGATTGCCGCAACTTCGGTCAGATAAGCCAGTTTCACGATTCGTCCAGTGGGCGAAAAGGGGATGAAAAGTAGTTTGAATTCCGCGTGATGAACGGCCATGTTTGCGTTCTCAGATGTACAAACGATCGCAAACTGAATGCCTTTTTCCGTCGCGGGCCTGATTCGTGAGCTATGGAGGCTTGATCCGACTCGGCAACTGGCTGTTGTGCCGCAAAAAGGCTGCGTTTTCAGCGAAAAACGTGTTTTCGAATTCCTGAATCAATGCGGGCCATGCGTCATTCAAGGCCGGTTCGGCGTGGTGATTCGGATTCCTTGTGTTGCCGAAAAGCAACAGCAAACTTCGCATGGCAGCCGGGTCGCTTTACCGGCAGTTTTTGCCGAAGGTCGCAGCCCGTCCCAACCAGCAATCCTGCCAATTGGCAGTATCCGTTAAACCGCGACCTTCGTGCGAACATGCGTCTTTACGCTCACGTTCACTTCCTGCTAGATTCATTGGCGTTCAAGTCCGGTTGCGGGCTGTCAGATCCCAGGGACGGGAGCAGTATCGATGCAGTATTCGAAGTGTGGTTTTCTACTCAGCGTATTCGCATTGTCAGCGTCCATCGGCTGTGGTGGTGCAGATTCCAGCAGCACAGATGTTGATGCGGATCTCATGAGTGAGTTACTGGAACCCGAGGACGATTCACAGGATGCTTCAGAGGTTCCCCGCGAGAATTCAGACGACGACGACGTGGCAGAATCGGATTCGGCCCATGTGCGAACTGTCAGCAATTCCTCAAAGCGACCGCCTTCGGCGACAGGCAGGACAGCACCTGTCGGTGAAAAACTGGAACTGCGACTGAGAAAGGGCGATCGTTTTCCACTGGTGAAGACGGTTGAGCAAAGGCTGGAACAGAAGTCTGACGTCGTCCCCGCGATGGCTCGCACAAAACTCGAGCTGACACTCATCATCACCGTTGAAGACGTCAGGTCGGATGCCATTCTGCTGGGAGTTCAGTACTCCCGCGTCGCCTATCAACACGATATCAACGGCCAACAATTGTCATACGATTCCGCCAGTCACCGTGGCGCGGTGCCGTGGGATGCGATTCCGTATGCTGGCATGGTGAATAACGGATTCTCGTTCTGGCTGGGTCGCAACAACAGCATTCGTGAACTTGTAGGCTACAGGGATTTTCTTGAACGCTGCGTGGCAAACGTGCCCATTGAACGTCGTGAAACACTGCTGTCAGAAATCAGCAATCGCTTTGGCGACGATGGTGTCGCGAACTTTGTGGACGACTCGATCGGGCTGTTGCCGTATGACAGCACGGTCGATGAGGCCGCTGCCACTCGGGTCATGCCCGGCGATCTCTGGACACGCGAGCGGCGACTGATGCAGCCCGTGCCCATCCATCTGACCTCGACCTACCGTCTGGTTTCATTGGACGAAAAAACCGCTGACATTGAAATTACGGGACGCGTCGCCGCCGGTGAAGCCGGTGCACCATCAGACGTCGGCCGCCTGCGAATCATCGGTGGCCAAAGTATTGGTCATTGCCTTGTCGATCGGGCGACCGGATTACCTCTGGAATTGAATCTGTCGCGATTCATGAAAATGCAGTTGACAACGTCGGACAATCAGAAAGTGATCCAGGAAAAGCAAATTGAGACGACGATCAAGTCCTATCCGGAAATGCGGGGAGTGACCGTCGGTGTGCAGCCACCGGATTCTGCCATTCAGCAGGCCAGCGGTATTCGCACTCAGCCCGACTCTGTTCAGCCAATTCCCGCGCACAGCGGCAACAACGGTCCCGTGCGAGCCGTCTATCCGAACTGACGTGGCGTCATGTGACCTGTGGATTTGCAGCGGAATAATGCTGATGGTGGATTGTGAGGCTGGCAGACATGAGAAATCACTGGCACCTGGTAGTGTGGCCTCGGGAAGATGATGAGTTGTCTCGGTTTGTTGGCTGGCTGACACTGACTCATACGCAACGTTGGCACGTTCAGCGCAAATCGACGGGGTCGGGTCATCTTTATCAGGGTCGATTTAAGTCCTTTCCCGTTCAGGACGATGACCACTTTCTGACTGTCTGCCGGTACGTGGA
>JAYTAK010001014.1:0-6813 GCA_043737515.1 Candidatus Kuenenia sp.
GATAGGCCGTTGGTCGTTGGCACGCACGCAACATCTCGTCGCGTGGATCGCATGCCGGAACAGCGCTGCGCTTGGTCCGGCCTACGGAGTTTACTCAACGCATTATTTGCTGTCACGAGATTCTGCCGATTTCAACTCGAATCGCAGCCAGAGCGGATCTTTGGGGCGGAGCGCAGCGGTGACGACCGGGACGGGTTCCGCCTGACCGGGTACCATTGAGACTCTGAAGTCCTGCAGCAACCTTGCCGTGATCAGCATCATTTCGGCCATTGCGAAACTCTGACCAATGCAGATACGAGGACCGGCACCAAACGGAAACCAGGCGTTGTGCGGAATCGAATCGACTCGCGGCAGCAGAAACCGTTCAGGATCGAACTGCATGGGATTCGGAAACCAGCGTGCGTCTCGCTGAGTCACGAGGCTGGACAAACCAATCAGACTCCCCTTCGGAACCGAGTACCCGGCGATTGTCACGTCCTCCGTTGCCTTCCGCAGAAAGACACCGATGGCGGGCGGATAGAGTCGCAGAGATTCCTTCACCACGGCATTCAGGTATGTCAGCAGCGACAGGTCTGCAAACACAGGTGCTCTGTCGCCACACACGGTCTGCAGCTCTGAACGGCAGCGATCGCCGACGTGTGGATGCTTGGCGAGCAGCATCCAGAGCCAGTCGAGAGCCGCAGCGGACGTGTCATGCCCGGCCAGCATCAGCGTCATCGCTTCATTGCGGACCTGTTCGTCCGTCAGCGAGCCGCCGTCGCCTTCTTCATCCACGGCGGAGAGCAGCATCGACAGCAGATCACCCTTGTCGATGTTTTCTTTGCGTCGTTGGTGAATCAGATCCCAGACGACGCGGTCAAGGATCTGAATCGCCTCATTCTTGCGTCGATTCCACTTCGTCGGCAGCCAGCGAGGCCAGATGAACGGAGCCTGCATTTCGAAGAACGCGATCTCCGAAAGCGTGGCCACGGCGCGGGCGATTTCCTGTGCCTGCGATTTCATGTCCGTGGAAAACAAGGTCTGGCAGATGATGTCGAGTGTCAGTGTCGTCATCGTCTGGTCGATGTTCGCATCGGCATAACCCCGACGTGCGATGTCGGAGGCAAGATTCCGTTTCAGCTCATCGACTTCAACCGCCATTTTTTCCACGTAGCCCGCGAATCGACGCGACTGAAACGCCGGTTGCACCAGTCGTCGCTGGCGAACCCAGTCCTCACCTTCCGCGATCAGCAGACTGTTGCCAGTCCACTGAGCGAAAACCTTGAGCGGACGTGGATCCCGGATGATTGTTTTTGCATGTGTGACCAGCACCTCCCGGACGTCATCCGGGTGAAAGAACAGAAATAATCGAAACGGACCAATGCGGCAGGAAACCCGATCACCATAGTCCCGGTGCAGCCCTTCGTAGGTCTCCAACAGCCTGTACTTGAGACTCTGCATGAAGCTCAGACCGAAGGTCCAGTTCACAGGTCCGGGAGGAAATTTCGTCGCCATCAAAGTTGTCTCCTGCCATGCCATCTCGCCCGCGAACGCAGTTGCACTTTCATCAGTCTTTTGATGGCACTTGTTGCAAGGCTTCTTCTGCCAGTTTTTGAATGCGAGACGGGTCGTGCCCGGCTAACTCCGTCAGCAGCTCAATTGAATCAGGCGTGTTGATTTCCACAAGCAACACAAGATATCGTTTGACTATCTGCAATTCCTCGATCTTTTCATCGGCTGCGATCATCGCCGTGATCGCCGCTGTTCGTTCGACAACGTCTTCTTCGTCGTTTGCAAATGCTTTGGCGGCAGTTTTCAGGTCGATCACGGTCGTGATCGGGCTCAATTTCTCGGCGATGAGTTTTACGGTTGACTCAGGCGATTGCAGCAGAGCCCAGCGTGCCTGCCAAGCGTCTTCGGCACTGCTCCCAGCAAGCTTTCGAATTTGTTCAGCGGAATCATCGGCAGATGGATGAAAGAGATCCCACAAATAGACGACACCATCGCTGCCGCCGCTCGCAAGGGTTCGACTGTCGCGTCCGAATCCAACCATGTTGACGTAGTGTTCATGACGACCTGCATCGCAGACTTTCGCCGCGGTCGATACATCCCAGACTTCGACGTTTCCGCCGGCGCTCCCGGTGGCGAGCCAACGGCTATCCGGTGAAAATGCGATCGCCCCGTGCACAAAGCGGCCTGTAATCCGGAAGCGACATTGCTCCGTCGTGTCGATGACATTCCAGATCACAACATTTCCATCCATGTGAGCCGTAGCCATTCGTCGTCCGTCCGGAGAGTATTTGACCGCATACATGCGAGGGTCGTCTATTCCGCCGCCAAGCGATTCCAGATCGGTATCGTTTTTCAGATCGCCGGTATCAGGATCGAACACTCGGACTCGTTTGTCCCAACCCGCAGTCGCAATCGACGCGCTGTCGGCACTGAACGACAACCCATAAACCTCATTGTGATCAACTTTCAGAACAGGACGCTGACTCGGCAAGTCCCAGATGTAGGCAGCAGACTGCCGAAAGACGGCGGCAGCCAGTTTGTGTCCGTCAGGTGAGAATTCCAGCGACTTCACCGTTGAATGAGGGTCTCGTCCCTGCGGCCATTTCCACTCGTGCTTTTTCACTCCGTCGGTCAGATCCCAAACGGCAACCACGACATCGGCTGAATCGTTGCCACCAGCGGCAAGCCACTTCCCGTCCGGTGAGTAAGCCAGTTGATTCCATTCAGCGTCAGGAATCGCCAGTTCACAAACAGGCGTGGAGTTCGCCATCGTCGTCACGTGGATTTTTTGACCATCGTCAACGCAGGAAAGAGTCTCTCCGTTTGGCGAAAGAGCGACAACCCCGGCAGCGTGAAAACCAGTGGGCGGTCCGAGTTGCCTGCCACTGGCGACATCCCACCGTCGAACAGGTCCGTCCCAGCCGACCGAATACAGGGTGGCACCATCGTGTGAGAATTCCAACGACCACGGATACCAGCTGTGCCCTGACAACGCTTTCGAGACATCGCCAGTTGTGGCATTCAGCAGATAAATCTTCAGGTCCGTCGCGGCGACGGCGATGACTTTTCCATCCGGACTATAGGCAATGCCCGACGTGTAATTCTCGTAAGGGTTCTGAAGCTTGAAAACGTGCGACCAGATCTCCTGTCCGGTTGTCGTTTCGTACAGTCTGACGGCACTGTCTCGTTCGGTGACGGCAAGTTGTTTCGAGTCCGGCGAGAAATCCAGCCGCACCATTCTTTTCTTAAGTTCAATCCGTTGTGTCAGTGATCCGTCCTTTGCATTCAAGAGACGAATCTCGGTCGGATGATCGCTGGTTGTGCAGGCAATCACGGAACTGTCGGGCGAAAATCGGCCGAGACTGTAGTCACCTCCGAACAGCAGTCGATCACTATTCATGGCATCCGACGAAATCGGGACTTCCGGCTTATTGGGTTCGTGAAAAACCAGCTTGCCAGTGCGGTCGCAAACGAAAAGCCCCTGAGCGCTTCCGTAAAGCATCAACTTATCATCGCTGCTCAGGTCAACGCAACGCGGCCCTGCGTTAGAAATCGGGCCGTCGTTCGTAAACTTGCGTATCGTGTCCGGCACCTGAACGCTGATGGTTTCGGACACTCCGGACTGTGACTTCCAAACGACCACGGCAAGGTTCTCGGCTGGTGTCAGGAATTCCTGGCCATCGCTGCTGAAGCACACGGCCCTGGCTCCATATGAGGCTCCGGAAATCTCCGCACGATTGTCTTCCTTCGATCGCCAACGCTCCTTTCCAGTCTTCGCGTCCCATACGATCAGTGTTCGCCCGGCCGTCACAACGGATGAGTCATCCGGAGACAGGGCAAGTTCGGATTCGGATGAAGGGTGTCGAAATCGCAGCGTTCCGAATCGTTGCACTGCAAATTCAGGTAACAGGTCTCCGAGCGAGTCGACTCCCATGCGACCTGTTGGCGGCACTTGTTCATCGACAGCGATTCCGGATTCAACCATGACCAGCAGCGCGATTAGTTGCAACAGACAATGCCGACGTCCTGGTTGTTGAGTCTTTGTCATGTGCAAGGTCCCTCGTGTCTGTGGAGGCTGAATAAATGATCGTCATCGAAGCAGTATAGACCGCCGTCAACTCAGAATGCACTCCCTCTGACCACGGCTGGACAGTTTGCGAATTTATAGGGTGTGACAAGCGGCAACGCAGGCACACCATGTCTGTGGTTCGATGTGTCTGCGCGTTGTTGGTCACAAACTTCAAGTTGAGTATGGTCAAGAGCTGACCGACCGCGCATTCTCAAGTGTGATCGCTTGTGTTTTGAAGCCATGGTCGGGCATACTATTACCTTCTGATCGGAAGTACTTGCTGAACTTGCCAGACGTGTAATCCGCCACGGTTCAATTGTCATCGTCAGGACAGACTCCCATGCTGCCTCGATTTCACCACATTCTCGTTCCCATCGATTCCACGGCGAAGAATAACGCAGCCGTCGAGATCGCGTTCGAACTCGCCGTGCAGAACAAAGCGGCGACGTCTCTGCTGCATGTCGTACAGGCGATTGATTCTGAAGGCGACGCTCCGGACGATGAAACGACAGAGTTCTACGACCACATTCGCGAACGCGCCGAATCGGACATGGAACGCATATCGCAAAGATTTCTTGATGCGGATATTGCCTGCGAGGTCAAGGTTCGGATCGGTGATCGTCTGCACGAAATCGTCGAGTTTGCCAAACACCATCGAGTGGACCTGATCGTCATGTCATCGCACCGGATCGATCCGAATCATCTTGCCGAGACCTGGGCCACGCTCAGCTATAAAGTGTCCGTGATCTGTGAGTGTCCGATTCTGCTCGTGAAGTGACACAAACGCACAACCGCCGACGCGGCCCGTGACTATTTTGCTGCCAATGAAAGTTTTCCAGATGGCGATTCGGCGGCCATACTGCTTCCGACGGTTTCAGCCTTCTCCTTCATATGTTCGTGGATGCGGTCCGTAAAATGTGCCAGCACAACAGTTGTGTTGTCCTGACCACCCGCCTCGTTGGCCGCCTTAACCAGCAGACCGCAGGCTTCCTCTGACGACAGATCAGTGGCAAGCAGCTCTGCGATCGCTTCATCAGACAACTGCGATGTCAGTCCGTCGGTACACAGCAGCAATTTGTCGTGCAGGGCAAGTTTGAACTGACTGACTTCCGGAGCCAGTTCTTTGGGATTGCATCCCACCAGTCCGGAAAGCACATGCCGCAGCGGTGATTTTCGAACTTCCGTCTCCTGCATCATCCCTGCATCGACCAGAGCCTGTGCATAGGTCTGGTCATGCGTCAAACGGATCACTTCTCCACCACGAAACACGTAGGCCCGACTGTCGCCGACATGCACAAGATAAACCTGCGGCCAGACAATGTACGCCAGCGTGATTGTCGTTCCCATCAACTGATCCATGGGAACGGCTTCCGCATGCTGACGGAGTTTTTCCTGAGTGAACGTCAATGCTCCTTTCAAGTCGTCCAGAAATGCGTCTTCACGCCCATCGTTCAGCCGGAACAACCAATGCATCGTGTTCAACAGATACTGCACGATTCCCTGCACTGCCATGCGACTGGCACGGTCGCCACCGGGATGCCCGCCAACACCATCGGCCACGAGTAACAATTGTGCCTGCGATCCACCCAGCAAATGCGTTTCGTCGTCATACGACAAGCTGGTCTGATGGATGATGACCGATTTCTTCAAGTCCGCGATCAGAAACTGATCATCATTCCTTTCGCGCACAAGCCCGATATCTGTCAAACCAAAAGTATCCATGCGGCCAGTCATGATTTGCTCCAGGATTTATCGAAGTTCGAAGCGGTTGGCGGAAAACCAAATGTCGGCGGAATGTCGGCGTCGCCAGCGCGTTCCGCATACAGTTGAAACTTTATCAAGGAAACAAATCGCGTGCCGCCCATGTGTTCAGAATTCTGCAGTGTTTGCAGCATGTCGCCGCCTTGAATGTACTCAGCCACTCAGATGCTGACTCATGGCCGCCGCACAAGTGAGCGTAATGGTACACCGGCAATCACAATGAAGGCAGCGATCTTGAGCATGGGATCTGACCGTCGAATAAGGACCTTTCGTTCGTCGATGCTATAGGTATAGAGGAAAGACGCTGAACAGACAAACGTCATCCCCACGTAGAATAAGCTTCCAGCTTGTCATGGCCGCGTGGGATAAGCTTCCAGCTTGTCATCGCCACTCACAAAAACAGATCTTTTACCACTGACGCTGCCCCCTCTTGCCCGCCATTTCAAATCTGCCTTCTGCCTTCTGCCTTCTGCCTTCCTCCTTCCTCGCAGCGGCCATAATGCCATCGTTGGCATTGAACGCTGCTGGCAACCAGCGCGACGGATAAATCGCACTCTTGACGGTGCGTTGGCTTATTGGCTACTGAGTCTGGTTGCCGGAAATTCTTGCTCGGCGTTCGAATGGCATTTCGGATGCGGCAAGGACGCTGAGCCCGTGCATTGGACGTGGCAGCAGAATGAACTGGCACGTCAACTCGGCATCGAACGTGGCAAGGCCGTGGGCGATGATTCCACACAGAAACTGTGCCGCACCAGCACGATGCACTTGCCATGTCACACGCACTGTCGTAACCTGACACCTCAACTGCGTTTCATCCGGCAGTGATCGAGCGGCCCGTCCGACTGCACGCTTTGCCGTTCCCTGGCAGAGACAACGCTTCCGCCGGGCTTGACCCCAATGGCGTGGACTTAAGGCGAGCGGGGGATGTTAATCCCCTGATTTGTTCCAGATGACGCGAAAATCAGGGCACTTACGTACCCCGCTCGCCAGTC
>JAYTAK010001015.1:0-2991 GCA_043737515.1 Candidatus Kuenenia sp.
CCGCGTGCCCAGCGGGCCGCGCTTGTTCTATTTGAGATTTCGTATTTGAGATTTGAGATTTGAAATACGAAGCGCGGGGCGTTGCCCACGCGGTTAAACGAATGTGCCATCCTCAACCGCTCGCCAATTCAAATACCCGGCGATAGAGTGCGTCGGACCCGTTATCGTCGATACCGTTTTGGAGTTTTGTCCATGAGATCACTGCCACAAGCCGCGACGACTGTCGTTATGTTCCTGACGCTCATCGCGCCGCGCGCAACGCATGCATTTGACGAGAAGGCTCAGAAGCAGGCAGATGCCGCCACGATGCTTCGCGCGGGTGTGGCTCGCGTCGAAATCACGGACCACGCTGCCGGGCCGGTGAATGATCCGTCGTATGTCAAGGCTCTCGCGATTTCCAGCGGTGACACCACGGCCATTATCGTGACGGTCGATGCGGTTGCGATTGGCGGAATCGGGCATATTGGGAACACGTACTTGTCCACCGTGCGCGCGGAGCTGCAGAAGCAAGGCATTCCTCCTGAGCATGTCATCATCAACGCCAGCCATTGTCACAGTGTGGTTCGAGCTGACACAGATCAACTGACTGTGCAGGCCGTCAATGAAGCCGTGGCCGCAATGGTTCCGGTTCGCGTTGGTGTCGGACGCGGTCATGAAGATCGCATCATGGAAAACCGACGACTGAAGATGAAAGACGGCAGCGAAGTGGATATGCGTCGAGCGTACTCCATGCCGAAAGACGAAGACGTCGAAGCAGTCGGCCCCGTAGATCCGGAGATCGGTCTGCTGCGACTCGATCGCACCGATGGTACGCCGCTCGCTCTGCTCTACAATTTCGCGTGCCACCCGATTCACGGAGTCCCCGGCGGCGGCAACACGGCCGACTTTCCCGGCTTCGCGTCGAAAGCCATCGAGCAGAATCTGGGCGACAACGTCATGGCCTTTTTTATTCAGGGCTGTGCGGGAGACATCAACCCGGCGATGTACAAGATCGTCCATCAGATGCACGATGCCGAACATTACGGCAACCAGCTCGGATTGAGCACGCTGCAGGCCGCGCGGCAGATTCAGCCGGGTGACTCTTCCACGCTGAAGGTCATCAATGAGATCGTCGCCCTGCCCCGCGGCGCGGATCTGGAACGCCGCATGGAATCGATTCAGGCCGAACAGGCGCAGATTGTCAAGTCGCTCAAAGGCACGAACATCAATCTGAAGACCTTTCTTCCGCTCTACGTGCAGCACAAAGTGTCGGAAGATTTTCCGGCCTACTACAGCCAGCGTTATCTGCATGAAAAAGCGAATGGTCGCGAAGACCTGAGCAAGCTGGATGCCGAGAACCGTGCCAATCTGGAGGCGTATATTCAGAACATCCATGCGATGGAACAGTTGACGCGTCTGCAGATCAATCTGAATCTGCTGGAGATGCACTTGAAGCAGAATCAGGCAGCCGCAATGCCCACCGTCAACGTCGAAGTCTGCGGCATTCGCATTGGTGATTTTGTTATGGTGACCTTTGGCGGCGAACTGACCGTTGAGATTGGACTCGCCATTAAACAGCGTTCGCCAGTCCCGAACACTTTTGTAGCGGGTTACACGAACGGCTACATCTATTACCTGCCGACCGAACAGCAACGCAACAACACTGGATACGCTCAGGAAGACTGTGACTGCATTGTTGCTGCGGAATGGCAAAGACTGTTCGATGAACGAGTCGACAGCGTCTTGAAGAGACTTGCCGAGAGTGAATGAACCTGGCCAACTGCCGAGTTCGTAGGGTGTGACAAGCAACGCGCAGGCACACCGAAACTCTGTCATGGTGTGCCGGCGCTGCCGCTTGTCACACCCTACAAATGAACAATCTCGCCAGCCATGGACATCCCGCAATAACCCCTTGCAATCATGGGCTCGTCGCCAGACAATACGCATCCTTCCATTTGATTCCCACCTGCAGACACATGCGGCAAAAGTAGACATCACTCTCTGAGTGATGAAAAGCCGCCGGAAAAAGCGCGCGTTTTCTGGTTTCGTCACTCGGAGAGTGACGCCTACTTTGAGTTTTGTCACATGACACCCTGCAAACTCGCGATGCTTACGTCTGAGTTCACAATGTTGCGATTCCATTCAATCCGAATCATCCTTGGTTTAGCCCTGCTGTCTTTGAGCACATCCATGGGTTATGCACAGGATGCAGCAACCGCGTTGACATTTGAACGGGATGTGCGGCCGATCCTTAAGGCACACTGCTTCATGTGTCACGGTGAAGAACCGGAGCCGAAGGCTGGACTGGATCTGAGGCTGGTGAGATTGATGCAGACGGGCGGCGAATCCGGGGCCGCGATTGCTGCGGGAGATCCTGATGCCGCTCTGCTGTGGCAGCGGGTGACTGCGAATGAGATGCCTCCTGGGCCAAAGAAACTATCTGCTTCGGAAAAGGCAACGCTGCGACGGTGGATTGCGGAAGGAGCAAAGACGGCCCGTACGGAACCCGAGAACCCGGAAGACGCGCGCTTCACCGAAGAAGACCTGCACTTCTGGGCATGGCAGCCTGTCATAACGCACGAACCACCTGCCCCGTCCGGCTATACGATCTCCACGCCGATCGATGGATTTCTCGCCGCCGAACTTTCAGAACACAGCCTCGGATTCTCACCCGAAGCTGATCGAGCGACGTTGATTCGGCGTGTCACGTTTGACCTGACCGGCTTGCCTCCGTCACCTACGGAAGTCCGAGAGTTCATCGACGATCAATCGCCCGATGCCTGGGAGAAAGTCGTCGATCGACTGCTGGCGTCACCGCAGTATGGCGTGCGCTGGGGACGTCATTGGCTGGACATCGCAGGCTATGCGGAGAGCGATGGCAATCAAGGGAAGGATCACGAACGTCCCTATGCATGGCACTATCGCGACTACGTGATCCAGTCACTCAACGACGACAAACCCTGGGATCAGTTTCTGACCGAACAACTGGCCGGCGACGAATTGATCGAAGGT
>JAYTAK010001016.1:0-6813 GCA_043737515.1 Candidatus Kuenenia sp.
CGAGCGACATCCATCCAGTGCCGCGCCCAGCGTTCACCGTATTGAGGCGACTCAAGCAATTCATCAATCAACTTCGACCATGCATCGGGATCGGTATCATTTACAAACGCATCGACGCGTTCCGGCGTCGGCGGCAGTCCGATGAGACCAAAGTAAGCTCGGCGAATGAGCACATGCCGATCGGCTGTCGCGTTCGGCGTGAGCTTCACGGCTTCCTGTCTGGCTCGCACAAACTGATCAATCGGCGTTCGGCACCACGCAGGATCTTCCACCATCGGCGGCGCGATCGGCTTTAGAGGCTGAAAGGACCAGAACTGCCGATCACTGTCTTTGACCTGCATTTCCAGGGCAGGCGTCGTTGATTTTTCCGCCAGCGACGCATCGTAAGGTGCCCCCAGATTGATCCATCTGCGAATCTGTTCAATCTGCTCATCGGGCAGCTTTGGTTTCTTGAACGGCATATGCGGATCGGCCGTGTGTTCGATCACAGCCACCAGATGACTGTCGTCTGCTGCATCCGTCACGAACCCGCTGCTCAACAGTAATTCGCGCGACGACAGATCGAAATCGCCTTTCACGGATTGGCCGCCGTGACAATCCAGGCAATGCTGCGTCAGTGTCTTTCGCACCGACGCCTTAAAGAGCGCCAGGCCCTTTTTCGCGCGTTCAGGATGATCGACCGGAAGCGGCTTTTGTTCGTCAGCAATGGCTGGACAAATGCATGCGATGAAAATGGCAAGACGCACTGCAAATAAACAGCGACGCATCGGAGGACTCCTTGCTGGCAGGATTGCACCACCAGCGCAAGGCACGCAGGTGGAAAGGGGAGAATTTCATTGTACACGGCGCGGGCTTCGACCCCAACCGAATCACCGATGCCGCATAACTGGCTTCGCCGCCGTGTCTGGCGCGAGCCGACGGAGCGGCTCGCCTACGTAGGTCCGCCGCGTTCATGTTCTTCTCGCGGATCGCCCGGATTTCTCGACATGCCGACGATCAGGCCCACGGCAATCAGGCTCACGAGCAGATTGGTTCCGCCATAGCTGATAAAGGGATGTGGCACTCCTTTCGGCGGAACCAGTGCGGTGACCACGGCGATGTTGGCCATCGCCTGGAAGAGCAGTTGCACCAGCAATGTTGTTCCCAGAATCCATTCGAACGATGTCCGTGGCAGATGCCGCAACACCGAGCGGCCAGTGACAAATACAGCCATCCAGACAAAACATACGGCCAGGGTACCGATCAGTCCCAGTTCCTCACCGATCACGGCAAACACAAAGTCGGTATTGGCTTCGGGCAGGTAGCTGAGTTTCTGCCAGCCGCTGCCGATCCCGGTTCCTTCAAGTCCACCCGAACCGATCGACATCAATGACTGACGAATCTGCCACGGTGCCTGACTCAGATCTTTCCACGCATCCATGAACCCTGAAATCCGCTCAGCCTGATACGGGCGAAGAATGAGTAACGAAGCGGCGGTCGGAATCGCGCAGCAGGCACACGCCACGAAATACCGCAATGGCCAGCCGCCCAGAAACAGCGTCATTGCATAACCGAACAGCAGAAACACGGACGCGCCGAGATCCGGTTCAATGGCAACCAGTGGAGCCACAATCAGAATTGGAAACAGAATCCCGGGAACAGTCTTCAGTCCAAATCCGGCCGTGCTTCGCAACTTGACCAGCATGGACGCCGCCAGAATGGGCATCACAATTCTTCCGAGTTCCGAAGGCTGCAGTGAAAGCCCTGAAAAACGCAGCCAGCGCTGGGCTCCGTTGATGCGACTGCCGATGCCCGGCACCAGCAGCACGATCAGCAGAAACAACATTGCAACGTACAGACGGACGGCGTGACGCTGCAGCCATTCTGCCGAAATGCCGGACGCAACCCAGGCACACGTCAAGGACAACGCCAAATACGCCAGATGCCGACCAAGAAACACGGAATCCTGTTCGCTGGGGCGCGACGTCAGGCTGGCGCTCTGCACCATCTGCACGCCGACACAGATAAGAATGCCCACCAGACAGACCAGCAGATGCCTCAGGCTGCTGCGATCCATGATCGCGGAACGAAGTCGCGCGGTCAAGGCATTCGACTCAGGATTAAGATCCGTGGCGTTGTTCATAACTTGTGATCAAAGTCGATTGCGAAAGTGGCAGGCAATTGCGTACGCTTCCCCCGCCGATGGAACGGCCAGTCGTTTACGGCTGTTGGACAGGGACGTCCACTTTGTCTTATTCGGCATTTGAACAGCACGACATCGATTCACAGGATGGATCGATCACTGTGGCGTCTGAGTGGCGCGGCGGCTGAGTGGCGTGACGGTTATGTCGCATGCCGTCTGAATCGTGTGGGTAAGGATTACGGTTGGTAACGAATTCGCCGCCATGTTCCGCTTCGCTCCCCCGACCATGTGAGAATCCGCTGATGTATCTTCAACTCTTCCGCCGCTCGCACCTGGTGTATCTTGCTGCTGTCATGCTCGGAATCGCACCGCCACAGAACGCTGCTGCGGATGACGCCTGGGGCACACTCAAAGGGCGGATCGTCTACAGTGAAGATGCACCGACAGCAGAAAAGATTGACGTCGAACGCGATGCTGAAGTCTGCGGAATTGTGGGGCTGGTCGATGAATCCCTTGTCGTCCATAAAGACAATCGCGGCATCCGCAACGTCGCCATCTGGCTGGAGACCCGCGATGAGATTCCCGTGCATCCGGATCTGCAACAACCGCCGAGGGAAGCTCCGTGTATCGACAATCGCGACTGCCGCTTCGAGCCCCGGATGCTGGCTGTGCGCACAGGCCAGATGTTTGAACTGAAGAATTCCGATCCGATCTCTCACAACGCCGCCGTCTACGCACGCCGAAACTCACCATTCAGCGAAATCATCCCGATGAATCAGCCCTTGCAGAAAAAGTTTGCCAAGGCCGAAACACTGCCGGTCCGCGTCGATTGTTCAATTCATGCATGGATGAAAGCATACCTGATTGTGGCCGATCATCCGTACGTCGCGGTCACGGGCAAAGACGGCAGTTTTGAAATCAAAAATGTGCCCGCTGGCGAATGGAAATTCCGCTTCTGGCATGAACGACCGGGCTATGTGCAGACGCTGGTTACCGATGGCAAACCCGCCCCGCTGGAAAAAGGCAACTGGATGCTCAGCATCACCGCCGACAAGACTCTGGATCTCGGCGACCTCATCGCCCCGGTCGAGCAGTTTGTGGTGAAGAAATAGTCTGGGCGCGGGCTCTGCCCGCAACCGAAACGAGAATCTCGTAAACGTAAAGAACCAACATTCAATGCAAGTGACAATCACAGCAGTCGGCCCTGACCACAAGGGACTGGCCGATCCGATCATTCACTACGTCACCGGTGCCGGAGCGAACATCTTTGAAATCCAGATGTACGATCGGGATTCCGAGCAGTTGTTCGCCATGCTCATGCGCATCGACTGGCCAGCCACAAGCGTCACCGTGGCGACGCTTCGGAAGCACCTGCAGGAAATCGGTGTACTGCGAGGACTGCAGATTCGCGTCTGGTCACGGGATGAATACGATCGTCCGCCGCGTCTGGCGATCTGCACGACGTTCCGCAATGAACCGCCGCTGGCAATTCTGCGGGCAATCCGCGACCGGCGGCTGAAGGCAGAAGCCGCCGTCATGATCGGTAACCGCAATGCCTGCCGCAGCGTTGCCGATCAGTTTGAAGTTCCATTCGTCAACATCGGTGACAGTGTCGGCAATCCGGACTACGCTCTGATGGAACAGGCCTTTGATGAAAACCAGATCGACTACGTCGTCCTCGCCCGCTATATGCGTGTGCTGCCGGCAGAACTGTGCTGGAAATTTGCCGGGGGACGGATCATCAATCTGCATCATGGCCTGTTACCTCCGTTTCCTGGTCTTCGTCCTTATGAAGATGCGTTCCAGCACCACATGCTGTGCTTCGGGGCCACCGTGCATTTCATCGTCCCGGAATTGGATGCCGGAAACCAGATTGTCTTCCAAAGCGCCTTCAGTGTCCCTCCGGGAACCCCGTTGTCTGA
This sequence comes from Candidatus Kuenenia sp., assembly GCA_043737515.1. Taxonomy (GTDB): domain Bacteria; phylum Planctomycetota; class Planctomycetia; order Planctomycetales; family Planctomycetaceae; genus SXXK01. The sequence goes on from JAYTAK010001016.1 coordinate 4,045, forward strand.
CATTAAACGCCTCGGAGAATCGGACCATGAACCGAATTGCATCGTCGAAGGTGTCCGCCGAGTCGTGGACCGCGAAGTGGAGCTGCATTTTCATCGTGTCGTGCGAAAACCCCTGTAAAAACTGACATTTGAGCCGCCGATCTGACGACTTTCTTACAATCTGGCAGAATTCTGGAACCTTGAGCGTCTGAGCCTCGTCCAAGAGCGGCATATTCCCCGCCGCCCACCTTGCGCCGATTTCTTATTCGGGCCGGATGGGGCAAAAACTGCTGTTTTCCCGCCAGATCGTTGAAATCCAATGAACCCCGCTCAAGATCCTAACTCCAGCCAGCCAGCCGAATCGGAACGCATTCAGTTCCTGTTGTCGCGGCAGTTGGATGGCGATCTGACACTGGATGAATCGTCTGAACTGACCGCGTTGCTGCAGGCGGATTCTGTCCGTGCCTGGCTGACCGCCATGACAGACTTGCGAAGTCATCTAAGAGCACTGCCGGTCAAAACTGTGTCTGAATCATTTGCATTGTCCGTGCGTGATGCCATCCATCAGTCATCGACAGTGGCACCTGCCGCTTCGTCACCAGATCCGCGTCGAACCTGGATCATGCGTGGGATCGTCGCCGTTTCCGCCACGGCCTGCGCAACAGTTGTCATGCTGTTTCTTCAGCCTCCGACCGATGATGACCGCCAGTTGGCTGACGCCGGAGACAGTCCTGCAGCAATGCGGTCGATGGAGGTTCCGGTTACAGACGCAGCAGCAGCAGGCATGGCTGCAACGCTGGAATCATCTGAACTCGAAGCCTCTGGTCCGCCGACGACTGTCGCTGAACTGAATGTGAATGCTGAGCAGGAAAAAGTCCGTGTGTTCATTGAAAACAACGACTGGGATATCGTCGTCGTGCAAGTGCATTCGAAAGACCGCGATGGCATAATGCGAGACATCGAAGCGTTCGTGGCAAAGCACGCGATGGACCTTCAACCTGTTGCCGGCAACGACGATCATGAGGCTCGGTTTGGCATTCTCCTGACATCGACCGGTGTGAGTGAGAATACCTTCATCAACAGTGTGCTTTCAAAAACGGACGCGGAATCCGCCGACTATAATGCTCAATCGGTCGCCGATGCATCCCCCGAAAGCCTCATTCGCAGCATGCAGGAATCCTTAAGAACTCCTACCCTTTCCGACCTGCACTTCGGCCAGGTGTACATAATTCTTCCGAAATCAGTACACCCGCCTGCCGCTGCTTCACCATCACTGCTGGCACAGAACGACGCGGTTAATCGTGCCTCAGATCCTCCAGCACTGACCGAAAAAAGATTGCAACCCACGGAGACATCGCCCGAAACTCCGACCGTCCGGACCACGCCGGTCCTTGTCGTCTTCGAATTCACTGACGCAACGCAGGAACATATCTGACCTGTGGAGTGCGGTGACATGTCACCGCTTTCTTTTTCAGGTGATTTGGCTCGGGGAAAGTTCGCTGATTCCTCAAGCCGAGGGACAAAAATGCGTTGTGGAAAAGGCAAAGCGGCGAAAAGTCGCACCCCTTCAAATGACTGTCGCTTGTTTGAGGACTACATAAACAAGATCGACCGATCTTCACGAAGAAGCGATGTTGACGCGATTTTTTTTTAGTACTCGACCAACTCCAGCCCGATCAAGGGCCTTGAGGAATTCAGGAATGGACCGACGCGCCATGTTGGCTTCCGCTTCATAGATCGGCATCACACAAAACAACTGAACCGTTTGACCATCGGAACGCTTAAAACCTTTGTCTGCCAGCAATGCTGTCGCTTCGAAAGGCACACTCGGGTCCAGTCGTGTTGGCGGATCTCCGTTTGAAATCACGGTCACGGGGACCTCGAAATAACCGCCCTCGTTTCCTGGATACGACGCCAGATCAAGCATCAACTGGACCGGCCACTTCCATTTTGGGTCTTTGTCGTGCAGCTTCCAGCCGCCTGGCAATTGCATGTAGAGTTCACCATAGCCGCTGCAGGCTGATTCCTTCGCAACGTTCATTCGATGAACTGACATTCCGGTGGTGAAAAGAGTCAAAAACCCTGTAGTCGATTTGGGGAGAATGACGTGAACTGTGATCCCTGAATCGGCATTGAGCAGATCCGCGAACGATCGTGATTCGACATTTCCAAACAATCCCCGCATGTACTCAATGACTTCATCAAGCGATGCGTCGCCTCGACTGACTACTGGTTGCGATGCTTCACCCGACAATTCCAGTGCTGTCTTTGCCCCGTGGTCGCGAAGAAAACTGCGCACGCTTTCATCCGTAGCGTGATCCAGGACTGTAAAGCACTTGGCCTTGTCTCCGAACAGCGAAAAACGAAAATTCAGGTCAACTTCATGCCGAATCAGGCGTTCCAGAATCTCTATTTGCGTAGCGGCCGCTGGGTGCTGGCTGCCAAGTGCAATCAGCGTTACACGCTGGCGACCAAGATCTGCATTAGGATCGACGCCCAGCCCCAGAATGAAATCCAAGTAGTCCATCCGCCCCATGTGAACGGCGCGGAAAAGTGGTGAAACATTGCCACCTTGAGGGATGGCATGTGGATCCACACCATGATCGACGAGGAACCGAAGAACGTCTATGTCGGCCGAGTCAGTCATTGCCTGAGTTAGAATATGGAACTCGCTACGTTTGTCTTTAAAACTGCCTCCTCAGAAGAATCTGTGGGTGAATTCAGGGAACGGGAGGTCGCCGAGGTTGTGATAAAGGGCGGTTTCGTAGGCGTTTTGAGTCCGAAAGCCGT
>JAYTAK010001017.1:0-2989 GCA_043737515.1 Candidatus Kuenenia sp.
GTCATCGACGGCTCGGGCCAGTCCGAAGTCCGTCAGCGTGACTCGTTCGACACCGTCTTCCAGCAGGATATTGGCTGGCTTGATGTCGCGATGAACCAGCCCCTGTCCATGGGCCGCCGCAAGACCTGAGGCAACCTGCTGTGCAATCCGCACGATCTCTTCCGTCGGCAACGGCCCCTGTCGGTCGAGTCGTCTCTGCAGCGACTCGCCTCGCAGATATGGCATGACAAGAAATGGCAGCGGGCCATCGTTCGATACGCTGTGAATCACAATCACATTCGGATGCAGCACGGTCGCGGCCGCTTTTGCTTCACGAGCGAACCGGCGTCGAGCCGCTCCGCTGGAGGCCAGTCGAGGTGCCAATACTTTGATCGCGACGGTTCGATCCAGCGGCCCGTCGAAGGCTTTCAACACGATGCCCATGCCACCGGAACCAATGACGCCTGAGACTTCGTAGCCGCCAAGTCGCCCCAGCATCTGCGGATCATCGGTGGGATGCAGCATGCCCAGCACCTGAGCCACCTCTGCCGATGCGGCTGCTTTGCGATCATGCGCATTATGGTCATCATGACTGCTGAGTGATGCCGAAGAACCAAAGGCTACCGAATCAAACGGCTGGTCTCGCAGAAACTCTTCCGCGTCGCTCCACGAAGACGGCTCCGCAGCCGCAAGCTGAATCTGCTGACGACACGCCTCACAGGTTTCCAGATGGCGGTAGAATTCCGCTTCCTGCGCGGTGTTCAGCAAATCCGCAAGATAGCGTTCAATCAGCGATGGATCGCAGGTTTCAGGAATCGTGTTCATCAGATTCGTTCTCCATTTGTTTCACGGCATCTCTCAGTCTTCGAATGATGCGGCTGCGTGCGGCGTAAATGACGGCTTCCGATCGATCAAGCTGAACCGCCGCATCCGGTATGGAAAGGCCGTCGATCATGGTGATGGCAAACGCCTGCCACGTCACAGGATCGGCTCGCGACCGCACGACTTCCGCCGCCTGGCGAAAAAGCTGCCGTCGGTATTCGCGTTCCAATTGTGAATCGAGCCCGCCATCGGCCTGAACGTCCGCGTGATCGTTGGCTCGATGATCATCGCCCCCGACGGCGCGGTCCCTGGGCTGTCGTGTCAGCATGTTGACGGTGGCGTTGCGAGCGATGCGACACAACCAGTGCCGAAACCGAGTGGACTCATCCCGTCGCTCCCATGTCGGCAATGCCCGCGCCACCGCGATCAGAACCTGTTGAGCGACATCCTGAGCATCTGCATCCTGCAGACCTCGCATCCTTGCGACGTTGTAGACAACCGGCCGATAGATCCGCGCGAACTGCTCCCACGCGCCCTGATCGCCGGAGCTGGCGACCCGAATCAGCAGACTGTCTCGCGTATCTGGAACGTCATCCATCGGCGGTCCTCCGACCTGAGAACCCAGGTCGGGGACTATTCTGACAGGTTGACGGCAGATTTTCCGGTTCCCGACGACAATTCTTCGACTTCAGCAGTTCAATGGCATGCTTCTGCAGCATGCTTTTACGATCGATTGTGGAATTGGGAGGGCGAGGCTGGTGCTGAAAATATCGAGATCGTTTCCTGCAAGTTCGATCGGTATCTGACAATCGCTCTGTCACTCTTGCTTTGATTGATCGGGTGGCCGGGGCTGGACTAAGCGGAGCGAAGGAAGCCCCGGGGTTTCGGGCTGGCGCCCTCCAACCCCGGCCACCCATCAATCGATTGCTGACAGAGGACTAGAGCTTTCAGTTCTTCTCAATCGGGTTCAGTTCCTGCATGGCGCGAATGGATGCGTCGGTATGCGGAAACTTCGAGACGACTGACATCATCATGCGATCACGTTCACGACCGTTCGGTACGTTGCGCGCTCGTTCAAAAAGCTCGGACGCCTGTGCCTCCTCGCGTTTCTGAAGTGCCGCGAGTTCTAAGGCCAGTTTTTCTCTTCGTGCTTTTGAAAGCGATGACTTGATGTACTGAAACCGATGCACGGACACATTCTCCCGAGCATTGACCTCGCCTTCAACGAGTTGCGTCTCATCACCCAGCTTGACCAGCAACTGGAAGGGATCCTCGGTGCGCCCGTTGCGCCATTCAAACTGATTCACGATGACTGTAAACCGACCCGACGGAGCAGCGCGATCCAGCCAGCGGACGTTTTCCACCGGCTCCTCAGAAATTGTCTTATCCGTGTCGTTCGTCGATGCATTCATATCAACGTCCAGGTTCCCCTTGCAGAAGGACGTGCGATGAGAATACGAGATGTGTTCTCCCGACGGAGCAATGACGTGCAGATCCACATCGTTCAAAGTGTGCCACGCAAGGGAAAACTGAACTTCGCCGCTACGCCCGCCCGCTTTTTCGACGCGCCCCTTGATTCCGGAAGCAATGGCAGCAACCGCCGCTGGCACTCCTGAACCAGACGGGTTCGAATCGCTCGACGCAAACGCAGTCAGATCAATTCGCGTCTCCGCCGCCGCCCTGGAATCCGGCATGATCAGGGACGTGATTTCCGGCAGATTGAGTGGAGTTGTTTCAGTCTCAAACAGTTCCGGATTCGACAAATCGAACACCTCTTCACCTTCGCCTGGCAGCTCGTTGAAGTGGACTTCCGTTGACAACGGAACTGAGGTGTCCTGCTGAGCGGACATGATCAGACTCAGCACAAGCAGAACGACGAGATGAATGACAACACTGGTTCCGCTGCTGCCGAGCACTCTTCGCACGGGCCGACGCGCTGAGGCCGCATCAGCGTTTTCGACTGCTGGAACGATCTGCACAAGTTGCCCGAGATTTTCTGACGTCGTCGCCATACCGCCATTGTGCCGCACATGATCAGCAACTCAAGCCCGGTACTCGCGGTTTCGCCGGAATTGGACCGGGGTAAGGACCAATGGCGTGGACTTAAGGAATTCCAACGGCGAGCGGGGGACGTAAGTCCCCTGATTTGCTTGGGTTCGCGACGAATATCAGGGGATTGACATCCCCC
>JAYTAK010001018.1:0-6792 GCA_043737515.1 Candidatus Kuenenia sp.
GTGACAGCACCGCATCCGAATGAGTTGGCTCTACGCGTCAACGAATTGCGTCAACGAGCCCTCCATGCTGTCGAACAGGTCGTCGTCGGTCTGAACGGCGTCACAGATCAGATGCTGATGGCGCTGGTTGCGGGCGGTCATGTGCTGCTCGAAGGAGTGCCGGGAACAGCCAAGACGACGCTGTGTCGGACGTTTTCGACAGTGCTGGGCATTCATTTCGAACGAGTGCAGTTTACGCCGGATCTGTTGCCGTCCGACGTCACCGGAACTCAGGTTCTTGACCGCCAGACCAGTGACTTCGTGCTGCGAAAAGGTCCGGTCTTCTGTCAGCTCCTGCTCGCCGACGAACTCAATCGCGCACCGGCAAGAACGCAGTCTTCGTTGCTGGAAGCCATGCAGGAGAAGCAGGTTACGATTGAAGGCAAGACGCTTCCGCTGCCGCAGCCGTTTATGGTTCTGGCGACGCAGAATCCCATCGAACAGGAAGGCGTGTACCGTCTGCCGGAAGCCCAGTTGGACCGATTTCTGTTTCGCATTCATGTGGGCTATCCGGAACGCGATCAGGAAATCGAGATGCTCGAACTTCACAGTCGGCAGATGGTGAAACCTGTCGCGGTCACTACGGCCGCTGAAATCCTGTCGATTCAGCAACAACTGGATTCCGTCTATGGATCGCGTGAGTTGCAGGAGTACATCATCGATCTCGCGCGACAAAGTCGCCAGCATCCGGACCTTGCGTTGGGGGCGAGTCCGCGTGCCGCCATCAATCTGATGAAGGCCGGACGCGCGCATGCGTTGCTGTCAGGTCGAGGATATCTGACGCATGAAGACATTCAGGCCGTCTGTGTTCCGGTGCTGGCTCATCGATTGATCATGCGTCCGGAGGCAGAGATGGATGGCCGGTCTGTGTCCACCGTCATCGCATCCATCATTCGTTCTGTCCCCGTCCTGCAGGATCGACGCCGATGACGGGATTTGCACGCTGGCTGGCGTTGCCGGCAATCGCCGGGCTGTATCTCGGCATTCTGCGGGAACAAACCGGGCTCGCGCTGCTGTCGCTTTCGGTCATTGTGTGGTTATTGGTCGAATGGCTGCTGTTCACATGGCGTGTGTGGATTGAAGTGCCGCAACTGAAGTTTGAACGCAGTGTCAATGGTCGCACCGAACCCAGTGGCATCCTGTGGGCGGGGCGCAGCGTCGAGGTCGAGGTGCGTCTGACGTCGTCTCCGTTCGGCATTGGTTCGATCGTGCGGATTCGCGATGTCGTGCCTGAGAACATGGAAGTCGTGGATCAGGAAAATGATGTCACCATTCGGAGTCGCATTCATTCAGCCGTGTTCCGTTATCGAGCCAAAGTTCTGGGGGCCGGTCAACTGCGGCTGCCAGGATTTCGCATTGTGATGCACGATCGCCAGGGATTCTTCAAAGCCGAACGATTCATCCCGTGGACTCAGAATTTTCGCGTGTTGCCCGCGTTTCAACAGGTCGGTGACACTCAACCCATCGTCAAACGGATTAATTCTCAGCCACAGCACGGCATTCATCGCCTGCAGCGATCCGGGATGGGTTCAGAGTTGCTGGAATTGCGAGAATATGTCGATGGTGATCCGCCCAAGAGCATCGCATGGAAAGTCTCAGCGCGGCGCGACAAGCTGATGACGCGACAGTACGAGTCGGAAGTTCCCGTGCGGCTGCAGTTGTTTGTGGACGGATCGATCGGGACGCGGACTGGCGGCTATGGCCTGCGACTGCTGGATCAGATGAATTTTGTGGCGGCCAGTGTCGCGAAGGCGGCGATCTCGGCAGGCGATCCGGTCGGAGCGATGCTGTTTGATGAACGTGGGCTGCGGCGGATTCCGGCGGCCACGGGAGATCGTGGTTTTCATCGTTTGCTGGAAGCGTTGTCCGACTTCAGCGTCAACCCCGCGCCGATTCCTGATCGCCTCACCAATCGGCTGATCGAAACAGCACTGGAGGTTGCCGCAGATCAGTTTCCTGAACTTCTGGATCACCGAGTAAACCATGTCCCGTTTCTGCTGTTTCCGATTTCACCATGGGCTCATCGTCGGCTGATTGCAAGGTATCGACTGGCGGCGGTGATCGCACAGTTGTATCGGCTGTCTCCTGTGAAGCAGTTGCAACTCGTCTACGATGATGGGCTGATGGCCACGTTTGCCCAGCATTTCCTCAGCCAATCCGGAATGTCATGGATGGAACCTGTGGTTTCAATCCGCAGTCGCGGTTTTCACGACGGCATGGCGAGGATGGAGATCCTGAGTTCGGCGCTGGCACGAGCGGTCTCGCAGGCCCGCGACAACGAAGTGTTTGTTGTGCTGGCGGATCTGCTGGAATGCGTTCCGAGCCTGTCGCACCTCATGCCAGCCGTCAAGATGGCGCTGGCGCGGCATCATCGCGTGGCGTTTGTCTGTCCTTCGCCCACTTTCCTGCGTCCCACGGCGGAATCGACGGATATCCGGTCGGTGTCAGCCGAGGATCTGCTGTTGGCCGCAGAACAAATTCGCATGCGTGAACTGGCGGCGCGGCTGCAGTTCGAACTGCGCCGCATCGGCGCGACCGTGTCCATTTCCGGCGAATCCAGTGCCATTCATCTGGTGATGAGCCAAATGGCGATCGCGCGTACGGGACGCATGGCCGCAGGAGGCGTTCGATGAGCCCACCCGATCGGCCCGCTGACTCAATGACCGTGCTTGAGCCTTCGCGCGAAACATCGCAGTTCGGCGGACTCCTGATCGTTTCCGTCATCGCATCGGCGACGGGGATATTGTTCTTGCTGGCACCACAAATGGGATTGCCTCTCAGGATCTTCCTGACGGCCATAATTCTGCTGACGTTGAAATACTGGGGCAGTGTGTTGGTGTTGATTGCCGTGCAGGCAGATTTGTTTTTCCGCGAACCGCGACGCAGCGAGGCTCTGCAAGGTATGACCGGCTTGTTGACCGTGTTTCTGATTGTCACGTTGCTGATGTTCATCAACCGCAATCGCGAGTTATTGAAACAGGCCGCCAGTCGCCCGCTGAGTTCTATCCTTGGTCTGATTGCGTCCGTATTCCGTGGCGAAATATCGTTTGATTCCGCCAAGGCCGTGCGTGAGATTCCGCGAATGATGGGATCGACGATTCGGGCGATTGCCTTGCTGGTCAGTTGCGTGTTTGCGTCGCGGATACTGCTCAGCACGCTTCCCAACCGGCGGTCTCTCAACGAAGATCTGCGGGGATGGATGCTGGATGAATCTTCCGTGCTGAAATGTTCGTTGTTGCTCGCTGGGATGATTGCTGCGTGGGTTGTGTGCAATGAGATCTCGTGGCGACAGTTGACACGCATCCAGGCACGGCTCTATCTGCGTTCTGTATTTCTGACGATTCATCATGCGGATTTGAGAATGATCGTACGCGGTCGCCTCAAGCTGCGACATCACGCAGCTCGTGAAAAGAAACAACGTGAAGCTGCCGCCTTTGCCTGCAGGACCGAAAACTTACCGGAGTTCCGTCGATGATGTTCTGGATTCGAGAAATTGCTGGCTGGTTTTTGGTCGCCTCCGCACTGATCGTCATGCGAATGGGCCTGAACTTCGCACTGACTTCCGGGAGCCCGAAGATTGTGGAGGCGTCCGTCGTGATTTTTGCGTCACTCGGACTGCTCCGCGCCGGCATCCTCTTAATTCGAATCTCCACCGCCGCCAGAATCTGTAAGCTCGATCGACAACAGGAGAAGTCGCCGTAGTCCTGCACCCGGCGAGCGGCATGCGTCAGCTTGCCGGTACAATGCGCGACTTGTGGCGTGCGTCATTTGGATGAGTCATCAACCGTCGGATTGATCGTTTCGTGCGAACATTGGTGACTACGTCGCAATCGCTGACTCAATGTGCAGGTGATCGGCCAAACGACGTACAACAGGATCGCGGGGATCAGACCCACCGCAACGAGTCCCACCGGCCCCGTTCCTGCGCCATCGACCGTCGTTCTTTCATTTCCATACTGCAACTGCGCCATCCCGTCGAACATTGGAGGGAGTCGTGACATGAGCCACGCATCAATGCGCGTCGGGGAAATACAGGGAAGCCAACGCAGGACGTCCGGATAGAAAATTCCGCCGCTGGGAAAACAGGACGTAAACGTATACAGGGCGTAGCCGCACAGGTTTGGAAAGTAGAGAACAAGAGGGGCGATCCCAAGGCAAACGGACCACGCCCGCCGACCGGAATTCCGTAACCATGGGTACGCAATCAGGAGTACGACTCCGCTGAGCCATGTGAATTCGAACAGTTGTGTCATCCAGTATTGTTTCGATCTTTCCCGAAGCGCATCGAATTCTTGTTCGTACCTGTGGAGATATTGAACTCTGTGTGGCTCGGTTTCTTCCATATGTTTCAGCCGAGCTGCCAGCATCGCCTCTACCAGATTCGCCACATCAGTGGCTGAACCATCTGTCATACTCCACGACTCGAAGGCTCGTTCACGTACAGGTGACAGCGATTTGTTGAGCCGCTGTGCGTCCATGAGTTGCACGACTCTCGGAAGCTGTTTTGCAGCTTCATCAAGTCGAACGCGGTAAAACATATCCCCGCAGTGTCCAAGTCTTGAATAGTACGCCCATTCTCCTCGCACAGCATCCGGACCGGCCATCCAGCCCGGATCACCATGAGATCCATCAACATCAACGCCACACACGACATACCAGAATTCATTGACGTTGCCGTTCTGAATTAGTGCGCGGCTCTCAGAATTCTGAATGATCTTAAAGCCGATCAGTGATACGAAGAAAAGCACAACGCAGAGTTTCTGCCAGAGTTTCATAACTTGTGCCTCGCGATGATCGCGGCTATGGATAATTGATTTGGCTGAACGTCCTGATGCTCACAACGTATTTCAACGCTTGCTGCCGCGCATCAATGGAGTCACGCAACTGAGATGTTTGTCTGAGAGTCTCGGAAAATGAAACGTATCTGGGAATCAAGATGCAGCGATCCTGCAAGAACGCCATGTATACTCCACGCGGTCATGAGCGAGACAATTGGCGAGCGGCATGCGTCAGCTTGCCGGTACAAAAACGAGTAACCGTTCACGCCTCAGAACGAAACCTGCGCAAGAAACCACAGATAAACACAGATTTACACAGATAGAAATCAACAGCCAATCTGTGTTCATCCGTGTCCATCTGTGGTCTAAACTGTCATTCTCGAAATGTCGTGAACGGTTACAAAAACGAGGTACCGGAGGGCTTACGCCGCTCCGCTCGCCGGACTCATTTCGGGGCGCGTGGAGTGTATTTCGGCGAAGCGTCGGATCACTCTCACGTTGGCCGTTTTCCTTTTTGGTGCAGCCGGATTCGTTAGAACTATGGCATTTGGTGTACATCGGGAAGTCGTCGAGTGTCGCCTTTTGCTCCGCAAAAGCAGCGTTTCTTTCGCAGAGCGAAAGTCGACAATCCCTAAATAAGTACCGGTGGGCTGACGCCACACCGCTCGCCGAGGTCGCCTCACAAGCCGCCGCCACACTCAAAACGGCGGGGCTTCGAATTCGTTGGGTGCGGCGGCGGGCTTTTGCTGGATGGGACGCAGCGCGGGGCGGGGGACAAAGGGAGATTGTTCGCCGACCGGCAGGATTGGCGCGCCGAGACCTTCATCGTCACGACTGATGTGCTCTTCCGGCAACGCCTCGCCCGGTTCCAGTTGCATCTCAAACAGAAATCGTGAGGCAACAGTTTCGCGGCGTTTGCCCCATTTCATGCGAGACTTGGCGCGAGTCAGCGTCAGGTGATCCATCGCGCGGGTGACGCCCACGTAGGCGAGGCGGCGTTCTTCGGCGATGTCTTTTTCTGAATCGGCATCAATGCTGCGTTTATGCGGCAGGAAACCTTCTTCCATGCCGACCAGATAGACGCGAGGAAACTCGAGCCCTTTGGCAGAATGCAGCGTCATCAGACGCACGGCGTCCTTGTCTTTTTTCTCGTCACGATCCGCTTCATCTTCGCGGTCCATCAGGGCGGTGGTTTCCAGAAAGCCGGAGAGCGACGGATCTTCTGTGCGTTCCACGTATTGCCCGATGGTATTGATGAATTCTTCGAGCACCGTTTTGCGGGTTTCCTGCTGAGCTTCCTCTTTGTATTGTTTGTTGATTTCCGCTTCATAGTTGATTTCCAACATAAGACGACGGCAGATTTCGGCAAGTTGCTGCGGATGTTCATGCATCGCTGCTGCATAGCGTTGGAGCAGAATGCGGAATTCCGTCATCGCTTTGAGGGCCTTAGCCGGGATCGCGCCCGCTGCGCTGGCTTCCGGCAGAATCTCCCAAAAAGCAGTGCCTTTTTTGACCGCCATCTGGATCACTTTTTCCGTCGTGGTCGCCCCGATGCCGCGTGTCGGTGTGTTGATGATTCGCAGCAGACTCACTTCATCGCGAGGCTGGTCAATGGCCTTGAGGTATGCGAGCAGGTCGCGAATTTCACGGCGGTCGTAGAACGACTGGCCACCGACCAGCAGGTACGGAACCTGCTGACGGCGAAACTCCTGTTCAAAGACGCGGGGCTGTTCATTGGTGCGAAACAGGATGGCCACATGCTTCGCCTTCACGCCTAGTTCGTTGATCAGATAGGCGATTTCGCTGACAACGTTTTCCGCTTCTGCAGTCTCGTCATCGAATACCTGAATGCGAATCGGGGACCCGGATTTTTTGTGCGGGATCAGCGTTTTGTCGTGCCGCTGCCGATTGTGCTTCACCAGGCGATTTGCACATTCCAGAATCTTGTCGGTGCAGCGATAGTTGTTTTCCAGCC
>JAYTAK010001019.1:0-2979 GCA_043737515.1 Candidatus Kuenenia sp.
GGTGATCTCGGAAGCTCCGCTCCTGGTGGATGGAATCCAGCCCATCAACGACGCTGTCGGCTCGCCATGTCCGGCGTGCTCAGACTGCCTGCAGACGGCGCAGCTGGATGGACGACCGATTCTGTACTGCCCCGGCTGCTTTGGAATGCTCGTCCGCCGCGAACATTTCGGTGCGATCGTCAACGAACGTCGTTCCCGGCGCGGCGGCATGGAACAGGAGGACGTTCGACCGATTGATCCTCTCGCCTACACGCGCCGCTTGCGCTGTCCGGCCTGCGAAGGTTACATGGAAGCGCATCCGTACTACGGGCCGGGGAATGTCGTGATCGATTCCTGTGCGGAATGCGACTATGTCTGGTTGGACCACGGCGAACTGGCCCGCGTCGAACGTGCCGTCGGCGGGCGTGAACCGGCAAACGTGTATCCGCCCGCTGACTTTTCCGGCTACGCAGGTCTCACGCCGTCGAACAATTTCGAAGAGCGACACCCGATCGCTTTACTGGCCGATTTTCTGTTTTGAACAGAATTCGGAATTGTGCGATGCATCTCAGGCGAAGGAGCGACGCAGGCGACGTCGCTCCGCGGACTCGCATTTCTGGCAACGAATTCTCGAAACCCACGCCGCACGGCCTGTGGATTCATCTCACCTTGCGGAGACGTGCGATCAGCGACCACAATCATCTGCTGATGTCGGACCAGGGAATCTCAGTCGGCGGAGCGACTGAGCTACGCAGGAGATCGCGGTGCTCATTGGCGGATTGTTTGAGACGTCGCTTCCGGTCGCCGCAGTCTGTGGCGGGATACTTTCGCTGATGCTGTCGCTCGCCGGTGGGCCGTGGTTAATTCGCCGGCTCAAGTCGCGTTTTACAGAACGTATTGCCAGCGATTCTGCACGTCTGAACGAACTGCATGCCGCCAAAAAAGATACTCCCACGCTGGGAGGATTGTTAATCGCCGGAACCACTGTCGTCTCGATTTTGTGTTTTACCGACGTGTCTTCGCCGCTGGTATGGCTCTTTTGTCTCACCGTCTCAGCGTTCACACTCCTCGGTGCCACCGACGACTGGATCAAGCTGCGCACGACACAGAAGGGCCTGACTGCGCGGCAGAAACTCGTTTTTCAGTGCCTGATTGCCAGTGTCGTGGCAGCAGCCGCTTATTCGCTGAGGTCCACTGACGGGATCGCCGGGCGGATCATGATTCCATGCTTGAAGGCGACAGTGGATCTGGGCTGGTACTGGATGCCCTGGGCGGCGTTTGTGATTGTTGGTTCGTCAAACGCGGTGAACCTGACGGACGGGCTTGATGGACTTGCCAGCGGCTGTTCGACAATCACTTCAATCGCCCTGGCGGTCGTCATCTGTGGCAGCACGACGGTTGGCATCAATCAGACGGACATCTCTGCCGCTGATCGTGCGGCTGCCGCGATCAGTTGTGCCGCGCTGGCCGGGAGTACGCTCGGGTTTCTGTGGTGGAACAGGCATCCCGCGAAAATCTTTATGGGAGACGCCGGATCACTTCCGATTGGTGGTTTACTGGCGGTCGCAGCATTGTCTACCGGTGTTGAATTGCTGCTGGCCATCATCGGTGCCGTCTTTGTGATTGAGACACTCAGCGTCTTGCTGCAGGTCTTCTGGTATCGGCGCACGCGAAGAAGAGTCCTTCTATGCAGTCCTCTGCACAACCACTTCGTGTTTCGCGGAGTCCCCGAAACCAGCATCGTCGCGGCGTTTTGGTTAGCGGCAATGTTTGCTGCATTGGCGGGGCTGACGGTTGCGTTCTGGTAATTTTCCGGAGATTCCTGAAAACAACGGCAACTGGTCTATTGATTTGAAAGCTGTGAAAGATATAACGCCGCGCAGTGAGGTTGATTTGCATGGTGCAATGAAACTCATGCGACCTGTCGAAGTGATTCGCGAGCTGATTTTTGCGAGTTCATCAGACGGGCACAGCGTCCGCCATCATCACACTTGGAGGTGCAGAGGGTTTCGCCTGTTGGCAACATTCCCTCGCCCCCGGAACTTTTGCTGAAAGAGCGAATGGTCCGGGAAGAGACTCGCTATCAATTTGTTTGATCGTCAACCCGGGATGGAGTCGGCCGGTGTTTGACTCGAGTCTGCCGACTTCTCAATCTTTGCGTCGGCCTTGCCCTTCACTTGTCTGGAAGGTGAATTGTCTGCACTTTGGAGCCCGATTTTCCGGTGTATTCAGATGAACTGAAACGCAACCGGAAATGGATTCTGACTGAGCAATTTGCTTCCAACAGCGTGTTTTCCTCAGGTTTTTACGAAAAACCATCCTGCGGATTCACGGTGACGATGTGCGACCAGACGCAACTCGCGGAGATTTTAACATAATGGACGAATCGTCATTCGGCGGAGAGAGCTCAGAGCCTCCTTCCGTCGGCCCGGAGCTAGATGACCCTCCAGGAAGCTCAGGACGCCTCAGTGTCCTGACAGTCGCAGAAGGAACTGCTACTAGATCGAAAACCTACCACAATGGCAAGTTGTCAGTTTTGAATCTCGTTCGAAACGCCGCCCCACCGACACCTACCTCTCGCCAAAAACCTGCCAATGGACATGCTGTCGCTAAAAAAGTGGCCGCGTCCGCAACCCTGCCCGATCGCAACGGTGTTCGCCACGACGCCGCCCATCATGCAGGAACTCCGCCGCGCAAGGAAAATCCCCTCACTGTCCAGTTCCGTGAACGTTTCTATCCGGATACGACGGACGAAGACTGGGACGACTGGCGCTGGCAATCCCGGCATCGCATCAAGACGCTGGAACAGTTCGAGAAAATTCTGGAATTGTCCACCGAAGAACGCGATGTCCTGTCCGACGGTGGCACGCTGTTGCCAACTGCCGTCACGCCGTATTACATGAGTCTGCTGGATCCCGAAAATCCACTGCAGGCGCTCCGCAAGACTGTCGTCCCGACCACGCGCGAATTTGTGCGCACGGCGGGCGAAGCAGACGATCC
>JAYTAK010001020.1:0-6791 GCA_043737515.1 Candidatus Kuenenia sp.
CAAAGAATTGCGATCGGTGACAGCAATTGCTTTCAGCCCCAATGCCACGGCCCGGGCTGCCAGTTCATCCGCATGAGAAGCTCCTTCCAGAAACGAATAATTCGTACGGCAATGGAGTTCGGCATACGCAACTGTGGCGTGCTTCGTCTCGCCAGCCTGATCCGTCGCGCTTTGGGTCGCACGCATTCGACGTTTTGAAGGAGGCGGTTCCGGCATATTACAGAATTCCAACGTTCAGTACCTTTGCATCCGCCATCAGCTCGGAGCAAAAATGAAGGCAGTTCTCAGTAAAACCACACTCCCTACGTTTGCTGAGCCGTGGATTGGGCAAGGCAGGCCAGTCCATGCAAGGCGAGGCTGTCGATGAATGTGGCTCCCCCCAAGTGGCGGACCAGTTGGCGTCCGCCGCCGCCGGTAACGACGATCACCGGAGGATTTGCTTCACCGAATCGATGGACTGCTGCCGCAGTCAGCCGATCGACAAGTTCCCGCACGGCCCCCAACTGTCCGATAAACAGACCTGCTCGCATGGCGTCTTCAGTGTTGCGTCCGGGGACGTCGGGCAGTTCGGCAGGTTCGTCATCGAAATTGATCAACGGCAATCTGGCGGTGTAGTCGTGCATCGCGTGTGCTGAAAGTCTCAGTCCGGGCAGAATACTGCCGCCGCGAAAGGTTTGATCGGACGTCATCAGATCGACTGTCGTCGCAGTGCCGGAATCGACCACAATCACTGCACGATCTTTCGAGAACAGGCGACCAGCAGCGAACACATTGAGCAAACGGTCGATGCCGACTCTGGCGGGGACATCCACATCGACCGCGATCGGAATCTGTTGATGGCTGACGACAACGACCGGCTGGCATTCTGCCAACGGCCATGCACTGATCAACTGATCTCGCGCTTCAGGATCACTCCCGGCCACGATAGCCTGCATCGGAGCTGGCAGTTGCTGAGTCTGCCACCACGCCGTCAGTTCATTCGCCAAACTCGGCGTCTGATCCAGCACCCGCGCGACGATACTGACAGGCTGCACCGAGCGATCCTGATTGACATGAAACACACCAAATTTCGCGCGTGTGTTGCCGATGTCTATCGCAAGGACGTTGGAAGGGCGATTCATGGAAATCCGTTTTTCTCTGAGTGTACACCCTACTTTGGAATTTCCTTCTTCGCGGCACGAGCGATCCAGGTTTCCGGATCTTCTTCAAACGCCGCCTTGCAGCCTGTGCAGCACACCCAATACGATCGGCCCTTGTATGTGACCTCCATCGTGCCGAGCCCTTCGGAAATGATACACGTTTTCTCCGCGTAGCCGGTATCGCTCACAGCGAACGATGTTCCCTCACGCTGCGTGGAAACGGTATCAAAACGAGCGAAATCGGCTTTGCCCCGACGTTTGCCGACTTCCAGCAGATAACGATTGTTTTCCTGCTGAGCGAACGCCAACTGCCAGAGTTCACCGCTGTCGCCAGGATCATCTTGATTGAATTCCAGGCGAAAGACTCTGTGCAGTTTGTCGTCACTTCCCACAATCTCGTGGACAGGTTCTGTGAAGTCACCAGTGAATTGGCGTGTCGTACCGGCTGGATCGGTCACCGCCATTGCGAACTTGTTCTGTTCCGAATCCCATGTGAGTCGGCCCGTCGTGATGTACGGACTCTTGTCAGATTGAATCGTCAAAGCTGGCTGTGCCGGATTGGAACGCAGATCCCAAACCCATTCGTGAATATCGACCGCCTTGAAGTTTTCGTATTCCCGCCGCGTCGTGCCGCGCCATTGTCCGAGCAGGATCTGCAATGGCTGCAGTTTGGCGATGACAGTTCGAATCTGCTGTTCCGAATCCGGTTTCGCAGCAGTGCCGGTGGCATCCGTCGCTGATCCCTCGACAGCGTTGAGTGCCAGCGGTTTGAACTCAAATTTCTCTTCCGATTTCGCCGCGGCAGGAGCGGTTTTTGATTTGTCCGCAGAAGTTGATGTCTCTGAACTTGCTGGTGCCACAGATGCAGATGCGTCCTGCGCTGGCGACTCAGTCGTGGACGTTGAGGACGCTGTGGACGACGCGGACGGTGCATCGCTGCCACACCCGGCGAGCGTCAGAATCATTCCAACGGCGACCGTATGACGAATGCGGGCGCTTCTTGCCGTGAATTGATCAATGCTGCAACCAAACATCAACGTACTCCAAATCCAATCAAACGCCGGGAGTTGAATCTACTTCCAGCCCCGCTTCCTTCCAGCCTCGAAAACCACCGTCCATTGAGATGACATTGGTATAACCCATCTGCTGCAGGTTGACCGCCGCCAATGCTGACCGATAACCACCGCCGCAGTACAGGACAATCGGAGCGGCAGTGTCCGGGATTTTCTCTTCGATATCGCGCTCGATCACGCCCTTGCCGATATGCACCGCCCCAGGAATCCGTCCGGCATTGAATTCACTTTCTTCACGCACATCGACCAGCACAAACAGATCTCCACGTTTGCGTCTGTCAACCACGTCCGCAATCGTGCATTCGGTAATCTGCGGTCGCACGGCATCCACGATCCGTTCAAACCGCTCCCCATGTTTCTTAGCCATAACGTCTTCCATTTTCAGTCTGAATGCTCTCGGTCAAGCCCTCTGCCAGAAAGCGACAACAACCTGCAGCGCGTTTGAGCAGCCGTGAGTGTAACCTGATGGCCAGCATCACACCAACGTTGACATGTACCGCTGGGACGCGAGCCCACATGCAGACCACGTTCAAGTTGAAAAGCAGCGTTTTTGCAGGGTGTGACAGGAAAGCATCGCGACCGCCGACACACCAACCGCAGATCCTGGTATCGTCGGGAGGCACTGGGATGACCGAGTCATCGGAGCGTCGATCCAGCAAGGTGCCGGGCATCGTTTCCCACTCCAGTGAGCACCAGGCTTTGCGACAGTATTGCGAGAAGAACGGGACGACCAGGTCCGCCTGCTCAGCAAACGTAGGGAGTTTTATTTTACCGAGAAGATTTCCGCGAAGCGACAGACGTCCGCCGACCTACGTAGGCGAGCCGCTCCGACGGCTCTCACCAGACACGGCGGCGACGCCGGTGATGCGGCATGAATTATACGGTGGCGGGCGAAGCCTGCGCCAAGCGACGATGGTCCCACGACATTCAACCGGTGATCAATCCGGCTGGGTTGATCCTGGGATGCTGCGAATTGCAAAAACCGACGCGGACTGTCAACGCTTCGCGACTGCGAACGAATAGGTATTCAGTACGGCATCGTTCTCATTCAGGTACTCCCCGGCGGTGATCGATTGCACGAAGTTGTAGCCGAGCGATTCGAGCCATTCGACGGGGTCATCGGTGCCGAAGATAAAGGCCTCGCCAAGTTCGTCCATGCCTTCCAGAAACCTGGTGATATGCAGGTTATTGGTGCGCCCGGTCACAACCGCCGTATTCACGAAGTCGGACCAGACGCAACTGAGAGGGTTCTGCAGGAGTTCCAGGAGTTCGCGGAAAATCCGTTGGTTTTCTGCGGCTGAAAAATACATCGAACAGCCCTCAAAGACAAAGACTGTCGGAACGCTGGCATCAAACCTCGGATGCTGTCCAATGACCTGAGTCAGGTCATCGGTTTTGAAGTTTGCACTCAGCATGACACGGCGATCGCTGAACTCCTGCGGCAGCAGCTTTGTGACGCGTTCACGTTCGACGATCATCTCCGGCAGGTCCACTTCAAAAAATGTCACAGCCGGAAGATCTGCGGCGTGGCGGATGGAACGCATGTCGAGCCCGGCACCCACCAGAACAACCTGTTTCAGGTCGGGCACCTGCCGGATCAGCTCATCGATGTGCTGCGACCGCGTCAGCACCATGTCCTTGAGCTGAGGCAGAATCTCATGCAGGTGATTCGCCAGAAGTTCTCCGTGCGGACCAGCCACCATGGTCGCCAAAGGGCAGTGAGTTTTCAGCCGTGGATGTTCAGATCGTTGAGCACGCAGCCCGGCAATCATGCGGGCAGATGCCTTCAACTTGTGACTGAAGAGCGCTGATCTGGACGGATTCTCCGTCGATGGAGAGAGCTGAATCGTGGGCTGTGCAAAGTACTTCATTTCCGCTTCCGCAGTGAGTTCACCATTGGAATAAAAGCGAACCTGCAGAGTCGCCAGAACACGACTGCCGCGAAAATATCGCTTCTTGATCTCTTCTGCCTGTACGGGATCAATTTCGCAGATCCCCGTCAGATGCCCTGTACTTGGGCTCTTGTACCGCACGTTCATGCCTGCCAGCCACAGCGATGCGG
This sequence comes from Candidatus Kuenenia sp., assembly GCA_043737515.1. Lineage (GTDB taxonomy): Bacteria > Planctomycetota > Planctomycetia > Planctomycetales > Planctomycetaceae > SXXK01. The sequence continues at coordinate 4,275 of JAYTAK010001020.1, forward strand.
AGACGTCGTCACGGCAGGGATGGATGCCAGCCAGTGGCACGCCCCTCAGCAACGTGGCAAGCGCCATGCCGCCGGTATAGTCAGCCGATAACGATACGAGCGCTGCCTGATGAGTTCCGTGCTGATTGGTCGTCGCTTTATTCAGCGGCAGCAGCGTCTCACAGCAGCCGTCTTCAACTTTTGTGATGGACCAGTCCGACTGTTCGAGCACCGGGATTGACGCGCGAAGCAATGACGTCATCAGCAACGGATTGATGCGTGCCTCGTAGTCCTGCTCCCATGAAATTTCTGGACACGGAATCGTTTGCTGAGTCATCGAAAGGTATCCTTGGAAGCAACAGGTGAAAGGGATCGTGCCGCGTCGCAGGATAGGGATGATTCAGATTTACTCAACGACTCCACGCCTGAATTTTTCGAATTCAGTTTTGAACTTCACAAGTCAATTGGCCCAGGGGTGGGACATACACCCGAGCGCGGGTGAGCAAGTTGTCAGAATAGAATGACTTTGCGGTTCCACCTCCGAAAGCCTGCCAGACTTTTCGCGTTGTATCGGTGCTCGCATTTTTTTCACATGTGTAAGAGGCTATCCGAAAAAATGTGGTTCGCTCTGCTCAGAAAACGCAGGGAGTTTGGTGTTTCTGAGATGATTTCCGCGACGCGACAGAAGTCCGCCGACGGAGCGGCGGACCTACGTAGGCGAGCCGCTCCGTCGACTCGCACCAGACACGGCGGCGAAGCCCGCGCCAAGTCGCTCTCGCAGCTTTTGGAAAGACGCTCTCGAATCCGATGAACTATCGGACTGCCAATTCGCATTGCGATTCAAGTTGCAGAGCTGTCAGCATTGACTGCAACTCCACAACGATACTGCGGGCACCGGCATAGTCTTCTGTGTGTGCCATCGTATGAAGTTCTCTTCCGATTTCCGTCAGTCCGGGAAGTCCCACAGTTCCGCCAGTCCCCTTAATCCAATGCGCCAGTCCGGACAGCGTCGTACTATTTGAGGCATCAATTGCCGACATGATTTCCGGAAGTGCATCTGTGACTTTGCGCACAAATCTCGTGGCAAAATCACGAAACACCGGGTCAACGGGAAGGGTCGCAGGTGGCCTTGTCGTGGAGGTTCGTTCGGTTCTTGCTGTTGGGCTCGATGTCGCCTGAATGGCAGTCGCAACAGAATTCCGTGGGATGGGTAACGGTTTCTGCTCGACAGTCACACCGAGTTGCTCGCCGACACCGCGCAGCAGGCTGGCGATGGAAATGGGCTTCGTCAGATATCCGGTAAATCCGAGGTCTCGACATCGCTGCTTATCGTCTTCGGTGCCGTTCGCTGTGATCGCGACGATGGGAACGCAAACTCCCGCCGTGCGGAGCGCCGTGGTCGCCGCGTATCCATCCATCACCGGCATCTGAATATCCATCAGGATCAGATCACACGACTCACGTTGCATTTTCTCCACTGCTTCCTGTCCATCGCAGGCAAACAGGCACTCGGCGTGCGCCCGGCGCAGGACATAGGCAAAGAACTCGCGATTCGCTTCAACATCATCGGTGATCAGGATGCGGAATCCCTGGAGATTCAGATTCTGCCCCGCCTCAGCAATCGGAGACGCCAGCGTTGCTTCTGCCTGTCGTCCGTTCAGAATCTTCACACCTTCCAGTGACCCGGTCGCGATCGTCACGGTAAATGTACTTCCGAATCCAGGCTCGCTGGACACCTCAATATCTCCGCCCAGCGCACGAGCCAGGTTGCGACTGATGGACAGGCCCAGTCCGGTTCCGCCAAAGCGTCTTGCCACTGTCTCGTCGGCCTGCTTAAAGGGCTCGAAGATATCCTTCTGAGCCGAGAGATTGATTCCCAAACCGGTGTCCTGGACGTGGACTTTGAGCTGGCTTTGAGCAACATCCGTCTCCACGATCAGACTGACACTGCCTTCGTTGGTGAATTTGATCGCGTTGCCGATCAGATTGGTCAGAATCTGTCGCAGCCGTGTGGGATCGGTCAGCAGCTTCTCTGGAATTCCGTTTGCAACCTTCAGCGTGAGCTTCAGATTCTTGGCAATCGCGCGGGACTGCAGCGCCGACAGAATGTCGTAGAACATCGCGTACGGCGCGCATTCCATGGATTCGATGGTCAGGGCTCCGGCTTCGATGCGGGACAAATCCAGCAGGTCGTTCAGCAATCGATGCAGGTGATTGCCGTTGCTCAACACACGCTGCAGATGCGCGTGCTGTTCCGGCTGCAACGGAGCATCACCGTTGAGCAGAAGTTCTGTGAACCCCAGCACCGCACCGATCGGAGTGCGGATTTCGTGACTCATGTGGGCGAGGAAATCGCTTTTCGCCCGGCTGGCACTTTCCGCCGCATCGCGTGCGGCAGCCAGTTGAGTCTGCACCTGGCGAAGATGGTCGGCTGTCTCCTGGAGTTCAGCGGACCTTGCTTCGACGACGGATGGCGCCGATGGCAGACTGGCCGGCGCGTCGTGGCTCGGCATGAGTATCGCTGAAGTTTCGCTGGTG
>JAYTAK010001021.1:0-6777 GCA_043737515.1 Candidatus Kuenenia sp.
GCGCGTGTAAAGAGCCGTGACCAACTCGTCCAGGAGAGTAGGAATGTGGTCATTGAGCGTTGGTGTATCGAGGTGCTTCGCCGAGGGCAGTTGTTTCACTTGCTCCCTCCATTGCGAGAGCAACGCTTCACGAGTACGCTTGATGAGGTCGGCCAGTTTGTTGAGATCGTTCATGATCATCTCACTTCCAGTGTGACGGTGTTTTTTCCGTTGTGTATACTCCGCGCGGCCAGGACTGAGGGACGTGTTGTTGAGTGAGCCGCAATGCGCTAGCCGCGGGTTGTGCATTCGGTCAGCACCGGCGGCTAGCGCCTTGCCGCTCACAAAACCTCAAATCTGACCGCGCGGAGTATAACGAAATGAATTGCGAACTATGCGTTGAAGTCTACCGTGTAACGAGGGGCTTGTCACCTCGATTTGCCAGGCGTAACGCGAGATTGCCGGTGAGCCAGGGTACTTGAAAGTGAAAGCGATGACGAGTCATCGCACTCCAAAGGCTGCTACTTCGCCTGCATCAGGTCGTTTGACATCTTCAGCAGTGCATCGACGATTTTCGGTGACGCATCCTGTTGCACGTAGTTTGTTCCGAGCCAGGTTTCGTAGCCGCCTCGTGCATGCTGTTCAGGTGTCGGCAGATAACCGTACCAGCCGTTGGCCAGTTCCACGGTGAAGGTCTGCGAAAATGGAGTGCGGTTTTTCAGTTCAAGTCCGATCTCGACGAAGGTCTCGAAAGGGATTGCGGAAATGCTCAGACTGCCGATCTTCAAAACCTGCAGACGAGCGTCGATCGTTTCCGGGCCGACTTTGAGTTTCGTCAGGCGCTCCAGATAAATGCGTTCTTTGCTGCGAGGTTCCGCAGGCTGAGTGGCAGTGACCTCAGCCAGGTACTGCAATGTTTCCGGTGTGGGCTTGCGCAGTGTTAACGGCAGATCTGTGGCGCGACCATCCAGGGCCACCCAGTTCTGGAACTCAATGTTTTGATGGGCTTCGTACACTCGATCGGCAACCTTGTTCGCGACTTCCTTCATCTTTTCGTAGGACTCCCGGCGAACGCCCGGCTCACGGAAATTGATGTTGTTAATGTCGCCGCTGGTTCCGTTGGTCAGCATGCCCACAAACGGCAGATCGTCGTCTCTGGAAAATCGCTGTTCGATGTTGCGGCAAAAGTAGCCAAAATAGTCGGCCGACACATCGCCGCTGGGGACTCCGCCCACGTAGTGCAGCGAATAATTCGCCAGCAACGCAATCGGATGGCCATCAGTACTTTTCACGGAGACAAAACCGATTTCAGGATCGACAGGTCCGGCCGGTCGGACGAGAGATGCGCTGCCAGCGGGTGGATTCATTCTCACCTGATCGGTTCCGCCAAAGGGGTTCTTCAACAATGATTCGTCGGTGACTTCCCAGCGACGATTGAAGACCTCAGATGGTTCTTCGGCACGGCCCCATCCGATGACGGCCGGCTCAAGGTGGTTGGCGGCGCGACGAACACCGTCGGCGATGCGTGTTGCCAGAAATGTCTGGTACTCCGTGCTGTCATCTTTCCACATGACTCCCAATGGCCCGCGCGCGGTGGTGGCGGAATGAGTATGCGTGGCGGCAATCAGCACATGCGAATCCGGGATTCCGACGGCATCGTTAATACGGACCTTCGCGGCATCAATCACCTCGCGCGGGATTCCCAGCAAGTCGCAGATCACGATCGCGATTTTGTTTTTCCCGTCGTCGAGCACCAGGCAGCGCGCGTGGAGTTCGTCATGAATGTTCTTTGCAGGGAATGGCTCCCAGCCGCCAATGATGTTTTCGCCCAGCGGCGGAGTAATGTTGCTGGTGGAGGCTCCGGCGCGGAAGATTTTTGCAGGTACTGCCGCGTCCTGAGCGGTGGCGGGCAGGCAGACGATCAGCAGAGCGGCAAAGCAGACTGATCTCAAACCTGAAGTTCGATTGTTCGCAGGCATGGACGGAATTCCTACCGGAGAGGTTTGCATACCGCACGCGGTTAAGGATGGCACATTCGTTTAACCGCGTGGGCAACGCCCCGCGCTTCGTATTTCAAATCTCAAATACGAAATTTCAAATAGAACTATCGCGGCCCGCTGGGCACGCGGTTAAACGAGCTGATGCCAATTGCGTGCGGGTATAGCGGGTCCGATTGTAATCATGTCGCACGAAATCAACAGCGATCACTGATACTTTGTCTGTCGGCTTTACGGAAGCAGGGGCGGCCCATACGATGGCACGGCGGCTCAACCGCCGCGATTCAGATTCTGTGAACCTGTTTTTCCGGGGAGTACCAATGATACGTCGAAATTTCAAAACCTGCCTGATGTCTCTTGTGGCGACACTATCGCTCTGCGGCGCGGGCAGTTTTGCCGTTGCAGCCGATGATTACGCTTACGATCTGGTCCATTCGTCTGTCAGCTTCAAGGCTCGGCACCTGGACATCAGTTGGATTCACGGTCGCTTCAATGAGGTCGAAGGAAAATTCTCACTGGATCGCGAGGATCCGACGAAATCGACATTCCAGTTGACGATCAAGGCCGACAGTGTCGATACCGCGAACGCGGCGCGGGACGAGCATCTGCGCCAACCGGACTACTTCGACACCAAGCAGTTTCCCACGATCGAATTCAAGAGTACCAGCGTCAAAGCGATCGAAGGCGGCTACGAAGTCACGGGAGATTTTACGATGCACGGCAAGACGAAAGAAATTACCTTCCCGCTGATGGGCGGCAAGGAGCACACTTTCAAAGACGTGAAGCGCGTGGCCTTTTCCACCGAGCTGAAACTGAAACGCAGTGATTTTGGTTTCGACAAGAACGCGATCGGACCCATCGGAGACGAAGCGATCATCATCATTGACTGCGAAGGGATGCGAAAATAGCGGATGCCGGATCCGATTTCGTATTTGAAGGCGTCAATCGCGGCCGTGGTCGCCAGTGCGGTGATCGTGCTGGCGTTCCGGCTGATCCTGCGGAATTCAGTTCACTCCAGCGCCGCTGTCGTCTGCCTACTGGCGGTCGGCGGGGGCGTTGTGACGGGTTACGGTGTTCTGCAGTTTTCGTGGACATGGCCGCCCGCCAATGCGCTCAATCGATTTCTGATGATCGTGCTCCCGGCCACCCTGGTCGTGGAATTGCTGGCGGCAATTCCGGGAGGTGGTGAAGCGGTGAGCATCAGAATTCTTACGAATTCTGCTACGAAGAAATCCGGATCTCGATGGGCACTTGGTTTCCGATTGGCGCTGTATGCGTCCGTTGGCAGAATCCTGTTGCATGACTCGGTGTACCTTGGCGACGTCGGCAACGGTCATCCGGATGCGTGGACCTTCACGCAGGCTGTTGCTGTGTTTGGTGGCAGCTTCCTGGGGTTGATCGCTTCATGGAGCCTGCTGTGTCGGTTATCTGAGCGTTCCGCGACTGGCAGTATCACAGTCAGTCTGGCCATGGCCATTCAGTGTACGGGCCTGGCGACGATGATGGCTGGCTATATTAAGGGCGGGGCTGCTGCGTTTCCGCTGGCGGCTGCACTTGCAGGAACCATATTGTCGTCCCCGCTGCTGGCTATGGGGTTCGGAGGTTCAGACAAAAGGTATCTTCAGGGAACGATCGGCAGCGGCGTGATGGGACTTTTCAGTCTGTTGTGCATTGGTCACTACTTTGGCCAGCTCACAGGTCTGCGAGCGATCATGCTGTTCCTGACGCCGCTGCTTTGCTGGATCAGTGAACTCCCCGGACTTCGTTCACGGCCCGCATGGCAAAAATCCGGCGTGCGCTTGATCGCGGTAGCCATGGTGCTGGCAGCCGTGCTGTTTTCCGCAAAGCAGGATTTTGACCGAAAGATGGCACCGTTATTGGTCGGCGTCAGTTCGCCGAAGACGACGCCAAATTGCCGGTGCTCGACATTCGGTTGCGAGAATCTTCATCCGGGCTGATTCTGACGGACGATCTGCAAATTCATCTTTTGCAGTTGAATAATCTTCGTGTGACGTCGGAGAATGTGTACCCTGCGTTGCCAGCCGAACATTGGGCGTATTTCCTGCAGAATGCTGACACGCTGACGCCCGAGGAAGCCCGCCGCATGTTCCCTGAAGAAGATATTGCAGAAGCCGCTGGAGTTCTGGAAATGATCTCACAAGACCCCGAACAACGGATGCTTCACAACGCCCGCCTGAAATTCACTCGCCGTTGTCTGTCACCGGCTGAAATCAACGAAGAGAATTACAACCGCCCATGTACGATCTGATCGGCGACATCCACGGTCATGCAGAAGAACTGAATCAACTGCTGAATGCGCTGGGCTACAAGGAAGTCCGGGGCGTTTACGAACACTCCGAACGCAAAGTGATCTTCCTTGGGGATTTCATTGATCGAGGACCACAGATTCAGCAGGTCCTGGACATCGTGCGGCCGATGGTCGATGGCGGCAGGGCTCTGGCTGTCATGGGGAATCATGAATTCAATGCTCTGGCATTCCACACGGAGCACCTGCATCGCAAGGAAGCCTATCTTCGGCGGCGGGATAACAAGAACATCCGCCAGCACAGTCAGACAATTCTGCAGCTCACGGATAAGCACCTGGCTGGGTCCATCGAATGGTTTGGGACGTTGCCCATGTGGCTGGACCTGGACGGTCTGCGTGTGGTTCATGCCTGCTGGGACGACAAGGCCATGGCTGCCATACGATTGGCCCGTCCCGAGGACACAGCCATCACCTCGGATTTTCTGCACGCCGCATGTGATCCTGAGAATCCGCTGTTTGACGCCGTGGAGATCATCTTAAAAGGCAAAGAAGCTGAACTGCCGCAGGGTCAGACTTTCGCCGACAAAGAGGGCCACGTTCGCACGGCAACACGAACTCGCTGGTACATGTCCCCGCAGGGTCAAACCTGGCGAACCTATGCCCTTACGGACACGATTGATTGTGATACTCCGCTTCCCCAATCTGTAATCAATGCGGCGGTTCCTTATCCGCCTGACGCGAAGCCCGTGTTCGTCGGACATTATTGGTTGTCAGGCAGTCAGCCTCAACTGCTGGCCCACAACGTCGCCTGCGTGGATTACAGCGTCGCCAAGGGCGGGTTTCTGTGTGCCTACCGCTGGCACGGCGAGCAGCAGTTGAGCAACAGCAATTTCTTTTGGGTCGGCAAGGAGCCTGATTGATGCATGACTTCTTCGTGACTCCACGAAGATCAAGTGTCTTCGAAACTTGACTAGCGTTCTCCGTCGCCTTCGGTTGTAGACCAGAGCACGCGCAATTCCATGGCGTTCGCTCGCGGGGTTTACTATTCCTTATTTGTGATGCTGCTGACGATCTTCTTCAATCAATGCGTCTAATGCCGTATCCCAGTACTTACTGTACTCGTCAGTGTTGCTTGCTTCAGGGCTCCATGCAATCAGTTTCCCTGCATCGTCAAACACATAACCTGGCGGGAACTCTGTGATTGGGAACAGAGGATGTGGTCCAAACACTACGTACACAATCGCACCATCGACCAGGACTTCGACTTCGCCAGTGCGTCGCGGACACCACTCGTCGAGTGACTTTCGGTTTGCGCCTACCGGAGGAGTGTATTTGCGGGCAAGCCAGATTTCTGTTCCACGCATCGATCCGACGACGAGACCTGCGGCACACACTGAAGCGATCACAGAAAAAATGATGCGAAGTTTTTTTGCCATCTGGTTGACTCATCAACATTCAGGAATGCTGACACACACCTCAGCAATCGATCGCCATTCCGTCCATAAAAGCCGGACCATTGCTGCGGCACTACGACATGATTTTCCACATCGGCTGTGCGCCTTCAACACCGACGAGGGAGTTGTTGAGACCGCCGAAGAAGTAGGTGAGTTTTTCCGGGCTGAGGCCAAGCTGTGTCAGGATAGTCGCGTGCATGTGGCGGACATGGAACACATCTTCCACCGCCTTGCTGCCGATTTCGTCGGTGGCTCCCACAGTGATGCCACCTTTGATCCCGCCGCCAGCCATCCAGACGGTGAAGCCGTAGCTGTTATGATCGCGCCCGCTGCCAGTCGCGTATTCTGCGGTTGGCTGACGTCCGAATTCACCGCCCCAGACGATCAGCGTGTCCTTCAGCAGGCCACGCTGTTTCAGATCCTTGATCAGCCCGGCGATCGGTTTGTCGGTTTCCCCAGCATGCAGATTGTGGTTGCTTTCCATCTCGGAATGCGCGTCCCAGTTGTCATCGTTGTGAGCACCGCCCGAATAAATCTGCACGAAGCGAACGCCACGTTCGACAAGGCGTCGAGCCAGCAGGCACTGGCGTCCGAACTTTTCGCTCTTCGGATCCGTCAGCCCGTATTGATCCTGCGTGGCCTGAGTTTCCTGCGAAATATCCACGGCTTCCGGAGCCTGCGACTGCATCTTGTACGCAAGTTCGTAGCTCGCAATGCGCGCGGCGAGATTGCTGTTGTCGGAGCGTGCAGAGTAGTGGTCTTCGTTGTACTGACGCAGCGTGTCCAGCAGACGGCGTTGTGAATCTCCAGCCAGTTCCGCAGGCGGCGTCAGGTCCAGAATCGGATTCTTGCCGGAACGCATCACGGTCGCCTGATACGTAGCGGGCATGTAGCCGCTGCTCCAGTTTTTCGAGCCACTGATCGGGCCGCCGCGAGGATCCAGCATGACCACGAATCCTGGCAGATCTTCGTTGACACTGCCCAGTCCGTAGTTCGCCCACGAACCGATGCAGGGATGTCCGCTGAGAATTCTGCCGGAGTTCATCATCAGCATGGCTGATCCGTGAATCGGCGAATCGGC
>JAYTAK010001022.1:0-15565 GCA_043737515.1 Candidatus Kuenenia sp.
CGCCTACGCCTACGGCTCGCCGTTAAACGATCATTCTCCCACACTCGATTTTTCCTTCAAAACCAATCGGGAGCTGCACATAGAATCCGGTAGAGTCAGGAATTTTTCTCAAAAAAACAACACTCTCAACGTTTGCGGAACAGGATCAACGCTCGACGGTAAACAGCGTCACGGCGGCGAAATTTTCCGGAAGTCGGGCAACTGTCAGTTCGGCAAATCCAATGCCCGATCCGGCCACGAGATCTTTGACCGTGCCGGAAACTACGATGTCGTTGGCTGCTGCAACTTCAGAAATCTGTTGTGCCAGTTGCACGGTGGCACCGCCAATCATGTGTCCCTTCACATCACACTCGCCGATATGAAGCCCTGCCTGCAGACTCAACCCCATCCGGCGTGCCGAATCGCTGATCGCCATGGCCGCCCGAATCGCCCGCGTCGGGCCGTCAAATGTTGCCAGAAAGTGATCTCCTGAAAAGACCACCGGGGAGCCTCGAAACAATGCCAGGTCACGTTCGACATGGGAGGTCCAGCGTTTGATCTGATCCGCCGGATCGACGTGTTGCCGCACGGCGGAATCCCGGAGAACCACCTTCGCTGCAAGCACGGTGGCCAGCACTCGAAAGACATCCGGCACCTGCAGCACGCCGGTCAGAAACGATTCAATACTGTCCAGAATGGCATCCTGATCCCCGACGAACGGCAGATGATCGTCACCACGCAATTCCACAAATGCTGCGCCGGCAATGTGTTCGGCAAGGTACCGACCTTCCTCCGTCTTCAGGCACCGATCTTCCGCGCGATGAATCACCAGCGTCGGCACCTGGATCGTGGACAGAATCGGACGAATATCGATCTGAGCATTCATCTGCGTGAGAGCCAGTGCTGCTCCGGGACTCGCTCCCATGCGAAGATACGTCGCCCACCATTGGCGGAATTCCGGATCAAACGCCAGACTCGGCGCGCGATCTTCGATGCCCACCGGACCGCCCCAGTTTCGGCGAATCTCCTCGAAAAAGTGAGTTCGATATTCTTCCTTGACGCCCCACGGATAATCCTCAGCCCAAAGTCGACGTGCATAGGAGCCAATCATCGTCAGGGCGATGGTCTTCTCCGGATAGGTCGCTGCAAACAGGGCACACATGGGTCCACCTTCTGAGATGCCGCACAGCACGGCGCGTTGCGAATCCACGGCATCCATCACGGCACGGACGTCGTCCATTCTCTGCTCAAGAGTTGGAAGCTGATCCAGCGGAACGCGATCCGAGAGCCCCGTCCCTCGCTTGTCAAACAGGATCACCCGCGCAAACGTGCCCAGTCGCCTGAGAAAGCGTGCGAACAATGGCTCCTTCCAGAACCACTCAAGGTGCGAGACCCAGCCCATCACAAACACCAGATCAATGTCGCCATCACCGAATACCTGGTAGGCGATGTTGACGTTGCCGGAACATGTGTATCTGACCTCGGGAATATCAGCCTCAATGAGTGGGTCGCCGACTCGCTGAGAGCCGACCTTCTGCATCGCGTCAACTGTTAACGGTTTCCGGATTGCCTGAGCCGGCACAATGCCCGATCCTGACAGCCCTGCCAGGCCCTGCTGCACTTTTTTCAAGTCGATCCAGAGGTCTCGGGCGGACTGGTAACGCTGATCACGGTCCTTGAGCAGTGCCTTCCTGACGATCTGTTCGAGTTCGACAGGCAGCTCGAATTCCCGACCATGAAGTTGCGGTGGTTGCCGTTCAAGGATCGCGACCAGCACATCGGTGGGAGTCACTCCAATGAACGGCTGGCGGCCCGTCAGCATCTCATAGAGCACAACGCCAAAACTGAAGAGATCACTGCGGGTATCAACGGGCAGACCACGGGCCTGTTCGGGAGACATGTAGTGAATTGTACCCATGACACTACCGGGCATGGAGATGTAGCGTGGCACGGCACCATCGCGGGCTCTATCCGGTGCTGCATGCAGGTCGTCCGCTGGATCAATGTGTCGGGCCAGCCCAAAATCCAGCACCTTGACCAGTCCGTCGTCCCGGATCATGATATTTTCCGGTTTCAGGTCACGATGGACAATGCTCGCGGAGTGAGCTGCGGCAATGGCACCCGCCGTTTGGCTGGCAGTCTCCAGAATCTCCGGCAGCGTCATGGGCTGATGGGCCAGTCGGTCGCGCAATGTGATGCCTTCAATGTACTCTGTGACGATAAAATGTATTTCGTCCGACTGACCGATCTCATAAACCGTCAGGATGTTCGGGTGATTCACAGCACCTGCGATCCGGGCTTCACGATTAAAACGGCTGAGCCACGCCGAACTCCGGGTGTGGACCTTTGACAGGACTTTGATGGCGACGTCACGCTGCAGCTGCGTGTCGCGGGCCAGATAGACTTCGCCCATTCCGCCGACGCCAAGCCGCCGAGTCAGTTCATAGCGTCCAAGTTTCGTGGCGGACCTGTCGAGAAACTGTTCTGGACTTTCATCCATCGTGTCCGGTTCCGGCAGATGCACGAACGGGTCCTGGAGAAAACAGCCCGCCTGCTGATGTGCGTTCAGCAAGGACTCGACCTCAGCCACGCAAGCGGCATTCGGGCACATCCGACTGATGTACTCCCGCCGTTCAGTCTCGGATGACAGCTCGACCGCTGCAATGAAAATATCCTCGGCGTTCATCCATTTGCCTTCAGCTTCGAAAAAATCCGAACGTCCGTGGCCACAATTTCAAGACACATGAAGTGAACCGCAACCGGGAGTTGTGGATTGAAAACAGCTTAGCGTTCGGGATGCGGAAAATACAGGTAAAGCACTGAACAACCACCTCGTCGGCAGAATCCGTTGCAACCTGCGAAGTTCACAGAACTATCACAATCCGTCCCACCGGGTCAGGACTCAGATGACATACAATGCAACTCCGGAACGCGGGAATCGTCTGTGCATAACATGAATAAACACTTCGACTCCAGACAAAAGCCACATCCGCCGATTCAACTTCCAGGATCGGTTTTTTGTTTCAGGGTAGGGAGTCACAGCGATGGTCAGGTTTAACTTGCGGCACAATTCGATTGCGAGATCATTGCGGAACGGCACTTGTCTGCTGCTCGCAGCACTCCTTGCCGTGGGTTCCCCCGCGATGGCTGCTGAACCGGTGGAAATCCGTTCCTCTGACGTCGCGTTGAATGCTGGCGGATTGCTCAAAGGCACAGTTCTGAATACGGCGGCTCAGCCAGTCGCCGGTGTGGCTGTCAACGTGCTGCACGAAGACAAAGTCGTGGCGACGGCGACGAGCAACGAACAGGGCGAATTCTCCGTGAAGGGACTTCGCAACGGGGCGCATGTCGTCAAAGTCGGGACAACAGTGCAGGCTGTTCGACTGTGGGGCACGGATACCGCTCCACCGGCGGCTGTCGAGAATATCGCAATCGTGGTGGATGAAGCAGCAGTTCGCGGCCAGATGGGCGGCTTCATCAGATCCCCTGCCGGTGCTTTGGTGCTCATCGGTGGTGTCGTGGCGATTGTGCTGGTAACGACGCTCGACAACAACGACGCTCCTGCGAGCCCGTAGGCAATTGATTGATTGTTAACTGATCAGACGAGCAATGTCATCCGCAGCGGTCGCGTAAGTTCCGCTCACATCGTTGATGTTATAGCGATCCTCAGGTTTCACAAACAGGCGACGGGATGGTTCTTCGGAATCGTCACCGTCGCTTTCGGTTTTGCCAGCCTCCGATTCACTGCGATCGGAAATCACCAGCAGAAATTCTTCGGTTCGTGCCCCATTCCATCCATCGCCCTGCAGCTTCAGCAGACGATCCGGACAAACCTGCGGAGCACCACAGAGGAACGCGAGGCTCTGCGGATCAGATGACAATTGCTGTGCGGCAGCGATCACACGTTCCGACGAATCCGCAATCTGAGCCACGTCAGGCGGACTGGCTTCATCCGACGCGCTCGCACTTCCAAGGAATGTCGCGATCGTCGGCAGCAGATCAAAACTGCCCGCTAACGCCTGGACTCGACACGCATGACCGGCATGGGGTTGTATCCACAACGGCACATGCATCCGGTTTTCCGCGACCACGGACTTCAACGGTGTACGCACATCACGATCATCGCCCTTGCGAAACGTCACCATGAGCACCGGACAATGACCTTCCTGCGCTGAACATGATTGCCGCCGCCGGAACACAGAATCGAGTATCATCTTTGTCGCCGTCGCCGCGTTTGCCGACGACGCAATCGATGCTTCGATCCAGACCAGATTCGCCAGAAACGCACGATCATCGTTCGGCAGGCCGTCGTCCGCAGTCGCATCGCGATGGCTGCAGTCCAGACTGATCGCAGCGTGCAGCGGAATTCCACAGCCGCGCAGCGACGACTCCAGCGCGCTGCGGCCTGCATGATCCGTCAACAATGCACCCTCGGCCGTCAGACTGATTAGACTGGCTGTCTGCCCCGCCGCAGTCATCGCTTCCGCCAGTTTCCGAAACGCTGCCTCACCGCCAAAGACTCCGTCGGCGGGAAGATTGCTGCGCACATCCTGCAGCAGGAATTGTTCAAAACACGTTGACTCCAGATCCAGCCGATCAAACGCATTTTCACTTCCCTGGCGCGCGGCGGGCGTCAGCCCTCCGGCACGATGCGACTCCGGCGATTCCACGGACACGTCATCCCCCGGATACCGATCAAAGATCAGTACCCAAATCGCAGGAGAAATCGATCTCGATCCCGTTTCCGCAGTGTTTGAGTTTTCCGTCATCATTCGCCCAGCATCGTATGCAGGTGCAACAGTGCGGGAGTGAGTTCATCGATGATCTGTTCAAGCGATTCACGTTCCTGCGTCTGACACTGACTGAGCTGTGGACGAATCTGCTGCCAGAGACCGATCACTTCATCACAGGTTGCCAGAATCGCGGCACGGTCTCGATTCGCCGTCGCCAGTGCAGTCAACTGGTGACTGCGGTCCGCCAGTTTCTGCAATGCTGCGGTGAGCGCGACATTCTGCTGACCGGGCCGAATCAGCCACCGACCGCACGTCGTCTGCAGCAAGTCCGCCAGCGAATCGACCGCAGCAGCCTGCTGCTTCACGGCAGTGCGATCGTACGCCACCGACACGCCGATGGCTGTTTTCAGAGTCTCCAGCGATTGCGAAATACCTTCCACGCGCCGCCGAGTTTCAGCAACCTGAATGGGATTCAGATAGTAGGCAAACAACTGCCACTGTTGGTCCAGATACAGCCACGCTTCGCCAACATTCTGCAGCGATTCACGCCGCTCGATGACGTCAGTCAGATTCGCACAGTTGCCCAGCAATGCATCCGCCGCAACGGGAAGTGATCGACTGTCAGGCAATGTCATAATCTGTTCCAGCGTTATCGTGCGAAACAGATCGGTGATATCTCGCTCGATACCAGCCGCCAGACGCTTCACGAACGGTTCATCAAACCGATATTCCAGCCGGAGTAACTGATGCAGCGTCCGATGCGTTTCCTCAATCCTCGCCACCGTGCGCGTGACACCCCGCGCCGCATCCTGATCCAGGTCCGCGCGCAGCCCTTGCCATGCCTGATGCAGGTTCTGATATTCTGCCACGACCGTCGGGAACCGGGCACCAGTCGCTGCCAGATTCGCAAAGTACGCCGCGCGTTCCTGATGCCGTCCCAGATTGGCGACAAGGCGTGAACGGCTATCCGCCGTCGTGGTGGCGTATCCCACATCGTCGGTCAGAGTCCTCAGATCCGCAGCCAGCAGATCAGCCGCCCGCACCAGGTCGCGACTGCTAAACTGTTCCTGAATGCCAAACAACTGACACAACTGCGCGTCCATGCGATTCATACGATCGATCGCTTCCTTCGTTTGCGGGCTGATCCCGCGCAGCGCAGACAGTTGATACGACAGCGGCTTCCATGTCTGATCAAGTGCCTGTACCGCGACCTGCATGCTCAGGTGATGATTGTGCCGATCCGCCTGCTGCTTCGCCGCCGTAACGGACGCCTCGAAACTCACGGCGTCGGCCAGGCGATTCCGCACTTCGGGATTGCGGCGCGAATCATTGCTGAGCAACGCCGTGAGTGCATTTGCTTCCTGAACCATCGTGGCCAGCAGCGTCCGGATCTGCTGACACTCAGTCGTCGGTTGCGCAGGTTGTGGAATCTGACCGGGCACCGGCGGCAGAGGCTGTCCCTGCTGGCCGGGATGGACATGATCCCGGTCTTGTTTTTCAAGTTGAGATTCAATCAGCGCCCGCAGCAGTCCCTTCGCAATCTCTTTTGCAGGTTCATCCCGCTGCGCCAGCGCAACGCAGGGGACGAGGCTGTGAATCACGACCGCAACGACGCAGGCCGCGAGCATGTGAAATGGAATGCGTATGCAGCACTGCACGATCATCGGAAACTTGACTTTCATGATGCGACTCCAGTTTGAGATTTGGACTGTTCTGCAATATATCGCAAACTCATTGCTCTGTCTTTCGTGTCGCACAGACTCGCAATTCTCGGTCGCAGTGCGACCGGCCTGCATGCGATCCGGTGGGCATTCGCCGCTATCGGGAACAGGAAAACGCTTGATTCAGACTCTCTGGAGTCAATTCCGGCGATGCCGTATGATTCACGTCTGTAGGCGATGTCGCTCCGCGACTCGCATTCCTGTTGTAGTTTTGTGCAAAGAGAACGCCGATGTGGTTACCATAAAATCCCCGTAAGATATCGCCGCGATTTCTGTAGGGAATCTCAGTCGGCGGAGCGACTGAGCTACGTCTTGCGCCTGTAGGCGATGTCGCTCCGCGACTCGCATTCCTGTTGATTAATGTTCGAAGAGAATGCCGCAGTGCAGTTACCATAAGATTCCCGTAAGATATCGCCGCGATTTCTGTAGGGAATCTCAGTCGGCGGAGCGACTGAGCTACGTCTTGCGCATGTAGGCGATGTCGCTCCGCGACTCGCATTCCTGTTGTAGTTTGTTCGAAGTGAAAGCCGCAATGTGGCTACATAAGATTCCCTTACAGATATCGCCGCGATTTCTGTAAGGAATCTCAGTCGACTGAGCGACTGAGCTACGTCAGTTTGACAGAAGTGATGAACAGATATGACACAGTCATTGGTCCTGGGTGTTCTCCGCGAAGCTGATCCGGACGAACGCCGTGTTGCACTGGTGCCTGCTGCGGTTCCGCCACTGAAGAAAGCCGGCGCGGAGGTTCTGATTCAGACCGGTGCCGGGCAGGCTGCCGGATTTACGGACGATCAGTATGCGGCCAAAGGTGCCACGCTGGTGGCCGATCGCGCCGAGATCTTCTCGCGCGCGGACATGATTCTTCAGGTTCGCAGTCTGGGAGCCTGCCTCGAATTCTCAGATCTCGACCTCGCAATGCTGCGAAAAGATCAGGTCCTCATCGCCGGATGTGAACCGCTCTGGTCACCGGAATCAATTGGAAAAGCCGCCGCCACAGGGGCGACTGTGTTCGCACTGGAACTTGTGCCTCGAATCACACGCGCTCAGAGTATGGACATCCTGTCGTCAATGGCCACGATCGCCGGATATCGTGCCGTCCTGCTGGCCGCGACTGAATCACCCCGGATGTTTCCCATGATGATGACGGCCGCCGGCACGTTGAAGCCCGCGCGAGTTCTGGTCATCGGTGCGGGCGTCGCAGGACTGCAGGCCATCGCATCGGCGAAGCGCATGGGAGCCGTCGTGTTCGGGTACGACATTCGACCGGCAGTCAAGGAACAAGTCGAAAGTCTCGGCGGTAAGTTCGTCGTGCTGGACGTGAAAGCAGACAACGCAGAATCGGCTGGTGGCTATGCAAAACAGATGAGCGATGAATTCTATCGCCAGCAGCGTGAGGCTCTGAAAAAGGTGATTGCCGACTGCGACGTCGTTATTACGACTGCCGCCATCCCGGGAAAGAAAGCCCCCGTGCTGGTGACGCGGGAAATGGTTGAAGCCATGGCTCCGGGATCGGTTGTCGTCGATATCGCCGCTGAACGAGGCGGCAATTGTGAAGTCACCGTCGCCGGCGAAACCGTGGAACTCAACGGCGTCAGGGTTCTTGGTCCAGTGAATCTGGCAAGTTCAATCCCGGTTCACGCCAGCGAAATGTTCAGCAAAAACATCACGACGTTCCTGATGCCACTCATTAAGTCAGGTTCCGTAAAGATTGACACTGCCGACGAAATTATCCGTGAAACACTGGTGACTCAAAACGGCAAAGTCGTTAATGACCGTGTCCGCGAATTGCTGAGTGCGCCAGTGGTGAGATGATGTGATTAATGTAGGGTGCGTGAAGCGGAGCGTAACGCACCATCAGGAAATCGGTGTGTTACGCTCCGCTTCACACACCCTACGGCGACTAAAAAGTAGACGTCACTCTCTGAGTGACGAACCCCTGCGATGTCGCCAACGGGGCCATCGTCACTCAGAGAGTGACGACTACTTTGCTTCTTTTGCAGGACTTTATTCTATGCACTTCCTCCAACACATTCTGAATGTCGCAACTCCGACATCGCTGACCGAGGTTGTTAATGTAAAAGCTGCAGCCGCCGACCCCGGCACGCTGATGCTGCTCATCACGATCTTCGTGGTGTCGGTTTTTGTCGGTGTCGAAATCATCGTCAAGATTCCGCCAACGCTGCACACGCCGCTGATGTCCGGGTCCAATGCAATTTCCGGCATCACAGTGGTCGGTGCAATTCTGGAGAGCGGCAAAGATGGCGGCACCACCGCCACGGTGCTGGGTTTGATTGCGGTCATCCTCGCCACGATCAACGTCGTGGGTGGATTTGTCGTAACGGATCGCATGCTGTCCATGTTCAAATCAAAGTCGAAGAAGTAGAGAGAAACTCCCGTGAACATGGCCCTTGTTGATCTCTGTTATCTGGTTGCCGCCGTCTTGTTTATTATTGGCCTCAAAGGCATGACCAAACCCAGAACCGCCGTGCGCGGCAACTGGATCGGTTCGCTGGCAATGCTGTTGGCCATCGTGGCCACACTGCTGCATCGCGATGTGGTCAATTGGACCGGGATTCTGATCGGCATCGCCATCGGTTCGGTGATCGGAACCGTGATGGCGAAGCGTGTGCAGATGACAACGATGCCGCAGATGGTTGCCCTGCTCAACGGGCTTGGCGGCGGCGGATCTTTTCTTGTCGCCGGAGCCTACCTGGCTGGCAAGGAGCACATTGCGGGTGTCGCGGCCGGAACAGAAAAAATCGACGTCGTGATCGCGACGGCAGCTTCGGGATTGATCGGAGCCGTCACGCTCACCGGAAGTCTTGTCGCTTACGGCAAACTTGAAGAGTTTAAGTTTCTGAAAGACTTTAATTCCACATGGCAAAAGCTGGCCAATTTGCTGCTGGCGTTGGCTTGCATCGGGCTGTGTGCATTCATGGTTGTGGAACCTGCCTGGGCAGAAGTTTCCTATTGGGTCATGGTATTGCTCGCGCTGGGACTGGGAGTGCTGCTCGTGATTTCCATCGGCGGAGCAGACATGCCGGTCGTCATCGCGCTGCTGAATTCGTATTCAGGTATCGCTGCATCGGCCACGGGATTTGTGTTGAACAACACGCTGCTGATTATTGCGGGTTCACTCGTCGGTGCCTCCGGAATTATCCTCACGCGCATCATGTGTACGGCCATGAATCGCTCGATCTGGGCGGTCCTGTTCGGCACGATGCAGGCCAAAGGAAAATCGACAACCAGCGACGACATTTACGCACACGTGAAAGCCACGTCGCCGGAAGAAGTCGCGCTGATGCTGGAAGTTGCCCAGCGAGTCCTGATCGTCCCCGGCTACGGCATGGCCGTGGCTCAGGCACAACATGCCGTGCGTGACCTGACAAATCTGCTGCTGGCGCGAGGGATTGAGGTGGAATTCGGAATTCATCCGGTCGCCGGTCGTATGCCCGGACACATGAATGTCCTGCTGGCCGAAGCGGATATCGACTATGAACGCCTGAAAGAAATGGACGAAGTCAATGCGTCGATGGATCAGGTTGATGTGGCGATCGTGCTCGGAGCCAACGACGTGGTGAATCCACTGGCCCGCACGGACCCCAACAGTCCAATCGCCGGCATGCCGATCATTGACGTCGATCGAGCCCGCACCGTGATCAACATCAAACGCAGCCTCAGCCCGGGCTTTGCCGGTATCGCCAATCCTCTGTTTGCGCTCGACCACTCGCTGATGCTCTACGCCGACGGCAAGAAGGCAATCGTGGATATCGTGAAAGCGCTGCAGGAAGGCTGATCCCCCCGTGTTCCGTACGATGGACATTCATGTCCGTCGTCTTGCCAGACCAGCACGGTCAAAGTAAATATTACGATAACCATTCACCGTTCAGTTGATCTCCCTGTTCTTAATCATAATCTTACTCTTAATCATAATCGGTTCGTAGCGTTCTCATCGCCCGCCTCTTGCTGTACTCACGTCGGAACAGGGGATTAAGAATTCAAGCCCAGGATTTGCCACGCCTTTTGGAAAACCACTCGGACATGAATGTCCAAGCTACGGGAATCGCAAACAAGTCATACTCAACCATGTCCGTTATCGTGAAGGTTCAAGAATGAAACGCATTTTCACCATCATGTTCGCCACTTCAATGGCATTAATCAGTGCCGTTTCCGACGGCATGGCTCAGGGAAAGAAAGCACCGCCCGAGCCACCTCCAGCGCCCACTGCAGCCGAGGTCGCTTACGGCTCGCATCCAAAACAGGTGTTGAGTTTCTGGAAGGTGGAATCAAAAACTCCGACGCCACTGTTGTTCTTCATTCATGGCGGCGGATGGCAGGGCGGCAATCGCATGGGCGGCATGAATGCGCTGGTGCCCGCCATGCACAAGAGGGGCATTTCCGTGGTCTCGATCGAATATCGATTCATCGAAGAAGCCATCGCCGACAACGTCGAACCTCCGGTCAAAGGCTGTCTGCACGATGCCGCTCGCGCGTTGCAGTTTGTCCGCAGCAAATCGATCGAATGGAATATCGACAAGACCCGCATTGCCGCATCGGGTGGCTCAGCCGGTGCCTGTTCAAGTCTGTGGCTGGCGTTTCACGATGATCTCGCGGACCCGAACAGCAGTGATCCGATTTCACATGAATCAACACGTCTGCTGTGTGCCGCCGTGACGGGAGCCCAGACGACACTTGATCCGCAGCAGATGAAAGACTGGACTCCCAACAGCAACTACGGAAGTCACGCCTTCGGGATCTTCAAAGAGGTCAATGGCAAAAAGGTCCGTGACTTCGACGCATTCCTTGCCCGCCGCGAGGAAATCCTGCCGTGGATTCAGGAATACTCCCCGTATGCACTTGTGACCCCCGACGATCCATCGGTTTACCTGTTCTACTCCGCTCCCCCGGCGCTGGGGCAGGACCAGAAAGATCCGACTCATACCTCCAATTTCGGCCTCAAGTTGCAGGAACACTGCGTGAGTGCCAAAGTCGATTGCGAACTCAATTATCCGGACGCACCGGACGTGAAACATAAGACAGTCAACGAGTATCTGATCGATAAGCTGACGGCAAAGTAATGGCACAACAGATTCATTCGGGACACAAATCTTTCAGTTTGGCGAGCATCACAGGAATGTCTGTGTCCTTCGGATCAGGCGGAACGGCGCGGTAGTAGCTGTCGTCAATTCCCATCTTGTCTCGCATTTTTTCCGCTTTATCCGGCTCAGTGTCCAGGAACGCACCGACCGAGTTAAAGTCGTTATCCCACAGGATGCGATCGGTCAGCCCCTCCACGATCAGTTCCCATTCATCATCGTCCCGGCATGTACGATCCGTTAAATCGTCGTTTTCAAATTCACCGAATGCCGCCAATGCCAGTTCCCGCCAAAAGTACGGATCGTCGTTGTCCATGTCCTCAAAGTCCTCTTCGCGGTCCAGTTCGTACTGAATCCAATCTGACAGATGGTGAAAAATGGCCGCGATCATACTTTCGTTGATCGCCGTCAGTGGCGGACATGTTTTTGACCTGCATAACAAACCTGTGCCGACCTCAGCCAGCACCGCCAGGCGTGCATTCGGTGACATCCCATCGAAGACGGGGATACCGAATTGGCATGGCTCCGTGATGCCTTCGATTTCGTTGTGAATTACATCAACAAAATGACTGATAATCTCCCGCATGAGCGTCGCCTCAGCTCCCAGCAGAATCCTGTCGCCACGTTGCGTGTGCCATGTCATGACTGTATATCCCGGATATCCCAGAGCTGAACGATGAACGGTGATTTCTACTGTAAATCGATTTCGCCGAAATCGATCTTCCGCAAACTCACCCGGAGCAGAATAACGATTTCAGCGAAATCGTCCTACAGAAGCGGTTTCGAGAAGAACTACGGTCGAAAAGATGCGTGCAAAAAGCCCAGCGCGGGCTTCGCCCGCACCCCAAAGTATCCATCACGCTCCGTTGTGATGAGCATTTGTCAATCGACATTCATCAATCGAGTCGGGGTTCCACAATCAGCGCCGTTGCATGGGGCTGAAGGACAATCAGCGCGGGATCTTCATTCATGTGGTCCTGTTCGAGGCGCATCACGGCGGAGCGTGACGGCTACTTTGCGACTTGCCCTTCACTGAGACCGAACCTTGCGGAGAACGAAGTTTATCAACGAGAAAAACCTCTACAAACCGACGCCTGAAAACCTTCGCGGCACAACAAGTATTTAACTGTTAGTAGTACAGAATACACGCACACTCAACGTCCTGCCACCGACTGCAATCCCAAACACCGCTCGCCACCGATATGAAAGCAACCTCGCAGCAGCATGTTCCTCATCGTCACAACTCACACTTGTCAAGGTGACTGGAGTCAAGGTAGCAGCGTCATGTGTTTGGATATCAATCGGTCGGCATTCTGAAGATGCTCAACGATTGAGTTGCCCAGTTCTCTAATTCGCCTCATTCTGTGTTGCCTTCTTCGGCCCGGTACATTGGCACCGGCAAACTTCTGCAACAATTAGGATGGACATTCATGTCCGTCGTATTCTTCCAGGATGTGCGATCCAGTAGTCTGTCAGCAATGGATTGATGGGTGGCATTGCCTGTGATTCCCGTTCCGCTCAAGCAGGAAGATTTGGATGCCGACCTTGATCTTCAGCAACTGCTTCACGAGACCATTGACGCCGCCGGTGACGCCGACTACATCTAACAGGGTCGCCCGCGTCCGCCACTGCATCCCGACGAAGAGGCGTGGGCAATGCTATGCCTCGCATCTGCGCCAACGGGGTAATCGCAAGCACTTTGGCTCTGCCGGGGGCTTGACTCCGACTGAAATCTCATCCGATAAGCAACGGGGCCGATAAGCAACTGGGCGATCGATAGCCCCGTGTGGCTCGGACCGGAATCAGGCATAGATCCAGAGTCCAAACACGAACGAGGCGACGTTTGCAGCCGCGATGACCGCCATGTCCCGAATCGCATCCGCGCGAGACGTAGGGATTGGAAAAGCTGCACGAAACAGCAGGCATTCGGCGACTGGTGCGAAGGTCTCGGCGACGGCAAGGTAAGCCACGTTTCCCCACCAAGCGGCGACCGTCAGTGGAAGAACAAGGATCACGACGGGATAGGTGCAGGCGGTCAACCAGCATCCCGTAAGCAGCCGTCTGCCCGGCGGATGACTCGGTGACAGGCCAAATAGCAAAATCGGGATTTCAATCGCGATTGTCAGCAAATAACCGCGAGGAAGAAATGCCCACAGTTGTTCTGCCGTAAGGTCCATCATATGCCTCCGTAGAACAGACGTTTCTTAAAGCGACCGCAACAGGAACGGAATTTCCATCAGCACATGCAGGATCGCAACCGTAAAGTAGACGTTGCGCGTCCAGGCGTAGTCAGCCAGGAACGAGGCCCACAGGACCAGCATTACCACAGCGCCAGTTGCCACGACTGTCATGACCAGTCGTCGATAGTTGGGGGAACGGCGCGCCAGTGGAACGTCCCGCGTCCGCCATAAGAAACTTCTCCTGCTCATCAGCGGGATCACCACGACCCAGACCAGATAATGCAACAGTTCCAGAAAGACGTGAGACGCGACAAGAAAATGAGTGGATATTCTCGGGATTATTCCGGATCCCGCGTGATGCGTGATTTGCCACGTCAAGAGATCGCTTCCGGGGATGTCTGGACCGCTGGCCCAGCGCGCCGCCATAGCAAGCAGACAGACAGGGATGAGCAGTAGTCCAAAGCGAAACGATTTTCGCCAGGCCAACGGCTGTCGTTGAAGTTCTCGATCGAGGAAAGCCAGCGCCAGCAGCGGATGCAGATAGACCAGGGCCAGACTCCATGCCAGTGGCGCCATCCAGTTGACGGCGATCACTACGAAGCCGATCGGAATCAGAAACGGCCAATCACGGCGCGGGTTCTGCCGACTGCGGAGGCGAGCAAGCGAAACGATCCAGACGGTGAGCAGCGAATTCCAGACGGCGACCAGCACCAGGCCGACTGCCGAATTGATTCCAGCCAGCCACGGCAGGGCGGCAAACAATCCGGCGAGAAACAAAGCTCCGGCCAGACCCAAAGAGAAATACGGAGTCAGGCCGCCCCAACGTGCGGGCATGCGCGTCAGAAAATACCGAGCTTCCATCCAGTTGTGCGGCCCTGCAAACAGGAAGACCGCAATGATTGAAACTCCGATCGGCGCTGCACCCGCCACGACCGCACAACCAACAACGACCACCGCCGGGATCGCGATCATGGCGAGCGATATCGATTCCGCCTGAATCGCGTGAGAAGGTGCATCGTCGCGTCTCGATGATGTTGACATCAGGATCGTCCCATTCATTCCGTCGAAGTCAGAAAGTTGCTTCGGGCTGATCTCACTTACTGCTCGGCAAGAATAAGGTGACTTCGTGTCCGTGTTCCTGCACCTCAATGACGATCAGCCGTTGAGGCTGCGACTGATCGGCAGCCGGCGCGATGAACTTCGGTGGGAAAAAGAAATTCGCCAGCACCACGATCCCGATGAGCAGGATGCAACTGATGATGCCTATCACTCCCTTTTTCCAGTGCGGACTTGTTTTATTGGCAAACATCAGGCTGATCGCGGCGGCTGTCAGCGCCAGCCCGGCGATTATTGTTCCTATCGGAGGAGACTCACGCGAACCCAGCGTTGCACGCGACGATTCCTGCAATTCGGGCAGCAGGCTGCTCGGAATAACGATCTTCGCCACAACGTTTGGGTCAAGGTCATCGACTTTCCCTTCCACAATCTTCACCGGTGCCACCATAGGTGGTTTCGGCAAGGGACTGCGTCCCGGCAGAACATCGCCGCACGCAGTGTTGGTCAAACTGATCAGCAAACCTAACGACGAAACCGTTTTCAAAAGTGACATGTGAATTCCTTCTAACGTGGATCAGCCTGCTCGGGTTGCCAACCGGAGTCGTCCGAAAATGTGAACAAGACCTCTGTTCAGCAAGCGTGGGGAGTTTGGTTTTACTGAGAAGATTTCCGCGAAGTGACAGATGTCCGCCGACGGAGCAGCGGACCTACGTAGGCGAGCCGCTCCGTCGGCTCGCACCAGACCAGCGGCGAAGCCATAGATGCGGCAGACCCTACTCGGTTGCGGGTGACGCCCG
>JAYTAK010001023.1:0-6765 GCA_043737515.1 Candidatus Kuenenia sp.
AGCATTTCCGCTCGAACATGCAGCGTCTGAGTCGAGCACGATGGCCGCCAGTCGTCAGACTCCGGCTTCACCGCGCCGACTCCGCCGGGATTGGCGCGACAGTCTTCTGCAACGGCGCATCGAGAACCCAGCGAACGGCAGACGCAAGGCGACAAATGCCAGCTTCAATTCCTGCCACATTCTGCACACCGAAACTCAATCGCATCTCGCAGCGTGGACGATCCGGCCAACTGGCGGGATAACTCAACTCACCGGGCACATACATCACCTTGTCCACGTTCGTCGCGCGTTGAAACAACGGACTGCCGAAACCCGTTTGGACATGGTCCGGCAACCGCATCCACACATACATGCCGCCCTGTGGCTTAAACCACGAAACACCGGTCAGGCCGGCAAATTCACGCTCGACGGTTGCGACCATCGCATCGCGCTTGCGGCGATAACTTTCGCACACGTTGCGGACATGTGCGGCATATTCACCCGTGCGGATCGCCCGTGCCACAATATGCTGATTCAAATGCGCCGATCCGAAGTCTTCGTTGCCCTTCAAGTCGGTGACGGCTTTCACCAGGCACTGCGGCAGGACACCCATTCCCACACGGATGCCTGGCGAAAAACTCTTGGAAAACGTCTGAGCCAGAATGACCGTTTCGCGTGTCCTGTCGAGTGACCAGATGCTCGGAATCGCTGCACCGTCATAGCGGAGTTCGCGGTACGCGCAGTCTTCGAGCAGAAAAATGCGGTGCTTCGATGAATACTGCTGCACAATCTTAAGCAGCTCCGGACGCCGTTCCGCCGACACACTGACGCCGGACGGATTGTCGAAATCGCTCACGACGTAGACCAGTCGAACGCGGTCCAGCTTGCCTGCCGACTGAATCTGTGCAAATGCAGCGGCGAGTGCATCCGGTCGCATCCCGTCGGCGTCGGCTGTGACCGGAACAATTTCCGCACCGGCCGCCTGCAGCACGTCGATGTACACAAAATATGTCGGGGCGGCGACAAGGCAAATGTCACCGGGATTGAACAACGCCTGAGTCACAAGCGACAGTAGTTGCTGGGAACCGGTCGTCAGGACCAGTTGCGACAGCGGCAGATCAATCAGTTCATCCGTGCGTTGTTCGAGTCGGGCGAGATTTGTTCTGAAGTCCTTTCGCAGCAGTTCCGGTCCGGGTGTGATTCCGTACTGCAGCAGCTTGCGGCCTGAATCTGCATCTGACAACAATTCCGCAACAGCCTCGCGCACGATTTTGACTGGCAACGATTCTTCATCGACCAGCCCGGCGGCAAGTGAGATGCAGTCGGCGTTTTCAACCGCCTGCTGCATCAGGAAACCGATCGCCTGATGAGCTGACCTCCGTGCATGATCACTGAGCTGAGTTCCCGATTCCATGTGACATCTATTCTCTTGGACGCGACAGCAGTTCCTGGAATTCCAGAGCGAACTGTTCGTCATTCGACAGGCAACGATTGTTCATTGCCAGGATTTTGCGAATTCGACCGACGGTGAGTTTCGCCGGGCCCGTTAGTCGCAACACAAGATCGTCGGGGTTGAATTGTTCCAGATCCCGAATCGAATGAATCCCGAGGAACATGAACGCTTCTCGTGCCTGAATGTCGTTTTGAAAGACAACATCCAGCGGTGCGTCGATCGGAATACGCGAACGTCCGAGTTTTCGAGTCGGCTGCTCGTCGTGAATACCCGATGAAATCGTGGCTTTTCGAACGCCCTTTTTCCGCTGAACCAATTCGGGTTCGGGTTCCGGCGTCGGCTTGCGTGCCACCATCACCGGCTTCCTGGGCACGGGAGCCTTTTTAGGAGCGAGTTTCTTTGGCACGGGCTTCTTTTTTGCCACGGTCCGAGGAGCTTTTTTGGCAGGCTTTGCCACGCGGGATGCTGGTTTCGCTGGCTTTACAGGCTTTGCCGCTTTTTTTACTACCTTTTTCTTCGCCATCGATCTCAGTTCCTTTTGCGCCTTCAAAGCTCAAAAATCGCCGAATCCGTTTGAGGCCCAATCGACCTGCAAACAGTATTCGCGTTCTCAAAACACAATGATAGCGGCTGGAACCCTGCACTTACCTCAATAGACCCGATTGTTCCTCAAAAAAGATGCGAAGGATGTCCTGCTCTTCGTCTCTTAACAGTCCTTTTGAACTTAAAACGATGTCACCAGAGGCCTTCCATCGTCCCACAATGGTGAAGATTTCATCAGCGGACCCCGGAATTCCATTGCCTCGCGAAGTTACCGAACTCGGGTTGCGATCATCCAGCCTGCGTTCCAGCCGAACCAATTCACTTGAGGTCGTTTCGTCCAGAGCCAGTTGCAAAGCCCGAACTTTGGAAGTTACCCAGTGATCACAGGCGGTGGCGATCGGTTTTGGTCCTTTCCAGACACTGGACAAGGTCGGACGTGTCGTCAGCTCACCCATCTTCGCCAAAGCCTCAAAAGCCGCATTGATCACACCGTGGTCGAATTGCGTGAGTGGCGTCTCGCCGTGCTGCAGGTGATCCCATGTTCGCAGCAGACATTCCAGTTGAATCTGAGGGGCCGTTCCCAGCAGGACCGGATAGACGTCCAGAAATCCTCCCGGTCTGGCCGTCGAGTTCTGACGATCCAGCGCCTCGCGCAACATGCAGTCCAGCGTCAATACAAACGCAGCTCGAAATGCGGCGTAGTGCATTTCATCAGTGAGAGACATTGTGGATCCCGGAATGTTGGATGTTCGTGTCATAAGAAACGCCATCCTGACACAAAGTCGAGCGAACTCAAGACGCATTGCCCGCGAGTCCGACAGATGGATGTTGTTGAATTGCCACCAATCGTTCGAATGCGTTTCGGATCTGCGCCTTCAGTGATCGGCCGTGTCCGGCGTTCTGCCAGTCCGGAAAACTGGTGTTGGGTGGCCGGGGCTGGACTGAGCGAAGCGAAGGAAGCCCCGGGGTTTCGGGCTATCGCCCTCCAACCCCGGCCACCCCAAAATCATGCATGGACACTGTCTGGTAATTGCCGGAACGGCGCTGCGCTTGGTCCGGCCTACCTCAGAATCAAGTATTGACAAGGCGCTACTCTGGCACCACAACCACTTGCCACGCCGTCTGCTTCGCCACGACCCCACGCGACCCGGCGGAATCCACAAACACGGCGACTGCCGATACAGGCAATTGATTCAACTGCACATGATCGGCGATTCGCCACTCGCGTTCGTCTTTCGTCCAGCCATCTCCCGAACCGACGTTCTGGAAATACGGTCGTGAAGCATCAGTCGTCGTTCTCCATGTTTCTTCGTCACCGTATTCCACAGGTCGGGCTCCGATCGCAGCCAGCACATCGCGCCGGATCGCAATTCCCCATGGCTCGAAATCATATCGTCGACGATGCTTCCGATACGTCCGACGGCTGCGAAATTCATGCAGCGGAACCTCGGTGAATGAGACGACTCGAAAGCCGCCGCGGATTGCTTCCGACGACGCCCACAAACGACCTTCAATCACGATGCGCATAAGCGTCGCTAATGCGGATCGATCGGACGAGCGGCAGCCCAGAATCAATTCGTCGTCGAACTCCTGCTCAGCCTGATCGGGCCATGGACCGACAGTGGAACGAGTCCAGTGCAGCAACCAGTCATCAGGATGCGACAACGGCGTGGACGCCCCCAACAGATCCTGTTGTGTCGTTGATTCGCCGGACTGCAGGTCACATCGAACAGTGCTCTGCAAAATGCTTTCGATGGAAGCGTCGTCGTCCGATGATTTCACCAGCCACGGAATCACGCAGCCGTCCGCTTTCATGTTCGTTCCGGGAACCTGTCCGGCAGCATCCGACGCCAGCAACACCAGCGACTCACGGCGTTCAGAATCCTGCACATGCTGCATCAGCAACGTTTGAATCACTCCCCCCGGTCGGGTTCGCAGCACTTGCACACGGTCGCCAGCCGCGAACAGAATTCGATCAGCGATCGGTTGCCTGGACAATTCCTGAATCCCCGCCGCAGGTGAATCAGCATTCACTGAATTGTTCAACACCGTCAGCGGAGGCGACACAAAAACCGACCAGTGGATTCCTGCGGCATAGCTTTCAACGACCGAAGGTTCCGCGACAAGGTCTGACTCAGTGACAGCCGCCGATGAATCGCACGCCACGCAGCCTGCACTCTGAGCCAGCCATGCAACGATCTGATCGACACTGTCAGTTTGCTCCCCCGAGTCCACCTGAAATTCCAGCAATGATCGCCCGAACAATTCCGACGCACGACAGACAAATCGGTGAGCTGCAGTTCCCGTGACAGCACACAGAACATCGCGCGTGGGATCACTTCGCAGCATGGCCGTGCGCAGCAGATCGAACCACCAGGATTCTTCATCGAGCCGCTGCTTGAGCCGTGAGGAAACGATTGACACTCTGAGTCGTCGTGGAATCCCCTGTGGCCAGAAGAACAAGCGTGATCCCAGCCAGCGCTGCGAGCATCCAGCCGATAACCACGGCATTCCCAGTGACACCGTCGGGCCGGCTGAACCGTAGCAGAATTTCGTTCGCGATTTCAGATCCTGATCGAACAGCAACCATCGCCAGCGTGCTGATTCCGGAATCCCTGCGCTGAAACGCTGCAGTCGCAGCATTGCATCTACGAACGCCGGGAGATTCTCAGTGTTCGGCACTTCGTTCATCGTACTCACTCCACAGCATCAGGCTTCTTGTCTCCGCTTTCCGACCCCGCTTTCATCTTCTGCTCGTCGCCGCGCCACATGCGCATGATGTTCGATCGGTGCTTCCACACAATCAACGCGGGAACCATCGTCGAAAACAATGTCAACGGAAGCTGCCCGAACACAAATGCCTTCTGCCCCATGAATGTCAACTGCGCAACGGCGAAGGATGTTACTGACACGATCGAAGCCAGTCCGACGATTCGTGACACGGCAAACACAATCAGAAATGTCGCCACGGCGACTCCGGATGCCAGCGGTGCGATGACCAGAATGACGCCCAGGGCCGTCGCGACACCTTTTCCGCCACGCAACTTCAACCAGATCGGATACATGTGGCCGACGATGCAGCAGATTCCCGTCAGGATCGCTCCCAGATTCACCAGTTCCTCACTGCCGCGATCCTGCAAGAACAGTTTGGTCGCCAGCGTCGGCAGCAGCCCCTTGAGTGCGTCCAGAAACAGGACGACGAATCCCCATTTCCAGCCCAGCAGCCTGGCCACATTCGTGGCACCGATATTGCCGCTGCCGTGTTTGCGGATGTCGTCTTTCAGAAGGGCAGCTCCAACGAGATACCCAAACGGAATTCCGCCCACCAGAAACGCAATCGCACAAAAGCCACCAATTACGAAAACCATCTGCCGCCTGCCTGACACTCAAACATTTCGCCATCACGCCGTGCAGAGTATATCGTTCCGATGTTTTTGCACTACTAATCACCACCACTGCATCGCATAGTCGTGAAAACTCTGCAAGGCTGACGACGCTTTGTCGTCCGTGCTGACTTGTTGCAGTAAGGCTTCTGCGGCCTGCAATTCCTGCAGAGCGTGCGATTTGCCAAATTGCGTCGCCGTCCAGTGCTGAGGATTCCGGTCAGTCGCCGATTGCAGAATGATCAGCCGATTCCTCAGCATCGCCCTGATCCCTTCGCGAATGATTTGGTTCTCGCTCTCCAGCAATGGAAGTAACTGCGGCATCGCATCGTCAGTGATGGGATGCTCGCTGATCTGAACGCAGGGGGCTGGTGAGCCTGCCAGAATGCGTTGCACATTGTACCGATGGACGAGCATGTCCACAGGGACGGTGAGATTCAGATAAACAGCAAACGCCAGAACCCACAACTGCCGACGGATGAGCCAAATGAATCTCTGTTGCTGCACGATCTTAAACAACACCAGAATAAAGCCTCCCACAACGGCAGAAGTCCCCAGAAATCCGACCACCCGCATCCGCGTCATGCCGTTGAAGTCCACATAGATCAGCAATCGATTGTAGACGGACGCGGCCAGCAGGAGATTGAGCGCAGACCAGACCCAGGCCAGCTTCTTCAATGATGCAACGCGAGGATCATTCATCATCGATCCGCGAAAAATCAGCGACAGCGTCAGCGTGGCAAGTCCCAGTGCCACGGTCAGCCATGCGGCCCCTTCGTGGGCATATCCGGAATAATGAAAGCCTGCTGGAAAATTGCGAAACCACAACGTGCAAAACTCAAAGATCAAATACACCACAAACAAACTGATCAGTGTCACGAGCGTATTGCGGAACGGCCCGAACATCGGATGATCACAACTCGGATGCGCGTCGTTGCTGAGTACGCCACTCGCTTCAATCGCTTGGCGAACCGCCGGACAAAGCAGGCCGGCCGTCAGCCAGATCGTCACACACCAGACAAGGATCTCATACACAGAAAGGAACGACAGCCAGAGTCGAACACGGTCGAAGAGTTCCGACAGCATCGACGACAGCTCTTTGATCACATCCGGATTGGCCAGCACGAAGACCGTGCCGAACACGATCACGCTGATGATCGGCAGCAGATAATTCATGGCACGGGACGGTCGCCCATGATCCACCGGATCGAGGACAATTCGCCTCCAGTTGAGCTGAAAGCCGTGCAGAAACTCGTACCCTCCCGGCACGACGGCCGCCAGCGCAACGGTGGATTCCAGCAAATACGGCATCACACCCTGCGCCGCCAGATTGGCGGCCATCAGCAGCCAGACGGCAGCGATAATCTGTCCGAAGCCGCCCATCCAGACCATGCTGGCCGACAGCAG
>JAYTAK010001024.1:0-6761 GCA_043737515.1 Candidatus Kuenenia sp.
CACGCCAGACATCGGGGAAATGGAGTCAGACCTACATCTTGTCCATTTCAGGTTCCTTCAACGCGGTTCTGGATCAAACAAACAGCAAACTTCCGGAAAAGAACTGGCACCAATCCCGGATATTCCCCCGGATTTTCGCCAGCCTCCTCAGGTCGAATCGGGAAATTACTCGGTTTTTTGCTGACTGTCAAGCATGGGCTCAGGACTGAATCGACGGTTCCCGAAGTCTATCCGAACCTTCAGATGATGGAATGTTGGCGTTCCATCAGTGTTTTTGCCCCAATTGCCACAGGAACGGATCTTCGTTCAGGTTGCCGAGAAATCCCGCGTCGCCCTGGAATTGAGACATAGACAGCCACGCTGCACCATCACCTAACCATCGTTATGGTGACATTCGATACAAACAGTCCCGGTGACTGACCGCGATTCACTGCATTTGTGGATTTCCGGCAACATTTCGGCGTGATCCTTCCAGCACAGACGCATTCTGTGACCTATTTTCCATAAAGGACTCAAGCCGGAGATTCAGTTCTCATCACCCCGATTACGGCAGAGTGCCGCACAGCATGGTCTGAGAAGACTCGGAGAAATTGTTCATGATCGCCCCAATGAAACCCTCTCGACAATCGTCAAACGACTTCGAAGCATTGAAGTCACATATTCATGGCAAACTCGTCGAGAAACTCGACCTGACACGGTTGAACGAACTGGAAGGTGATTCGCTGCGCCGCGAAATCCGCGTCGTCGTTGAACACCTCTGCGACACGGAAAACCCACTTCTCAATCGTTCTGAACGGGAGCGACTGGTTGAAGAAGTTCTCGACGAAGCATTCGGCTTCGGTCCGCTGGAGTTGCTGCTCAAGGAAGAGGGCGTGGCGGATATTATGATCAACGGACCAAAAAACGTCTTTCTTGAAAAGAACGGACGCATCATCAAGTCCGATGTGACATTCCGCGACAACGATCATCTGTTGCAGATTCTGGACCGCATCGTGTCCCGCGTTGGTCGCCGTATCGATGAAACATCGCCGATGGTGGACGCTCGACTGCCGGACGGGTCGCGTCTGAACGCGATCATTCCGCCACTCGCGCTGGATGGCCCGTCGCTCACGATTCGACGCTTTGGCGCGAACCCGCTGACTCTGGAAGATCTGCTCAAATTCGGTGCATTCACTCCGGAGATGGTCATGTTTCTGGAAGGAGCGATGAAGGCTCGATTGAACATCATCATCAGCGGCGGTACGGGTTCCGGGAAGACGACACTGCTGAACACACTGTCCAGCTTCATCTCCAATGAAAACCGCATCATCACGATCGAAGACGCGGCGGAAATTCAGTTGCAGCAGGAACACGTGCTGCGGCTGGAAACTCGTCCGGCGAACATCGAAGGCAAAGGCAAAGTGACTGCCACCGACCTGGTGAAGAACGCTCTGCGTATGCGTCCTGACCGAATCATCATCGGCGAATGTCGCGGAGGCGAAACGCTGGACATGCTGCAGGCGATGAACACCGGTCACGATGGTTCCATGACCACCGTCCACGCGAATAATCCACGCGATGCGATTTCTCGTATTGAGACCCTGGTCAACATGTCAGGCTGCGACCTGCCGCTGTCGGCCATTCGCAAGCAGATCGCTTCTGCCGTGCATCTGATTATTCAGGCCAGCCGTCTGCAGGGCGGACCGCGTAAAGTGACCTACATTACAGAAGTCGTTGGCATGGAAGGTGAGACCATCGTCATGCAGGACATCTTTAAGTTTCAGCAGGACGGGATTGGCGAAAACGGCAAGGCCTTCGGGCATTTCGAATCGACAGGTGTGCGCCCGAAGTGCATCGAACATCTGGAGACCGGCGGCGTCCGCCTGCCAAACGGTCTGTTTGCTCAGCGCACGATGCGATCTCCGTAACAACCATCGTCATGTGTTATCAGGTCATTTGTGCGGATGTCCTGAGTCTGTTTGTTGATTGTTTCTGACCGGCTGTTCCTCAAAGTGAGGCGAATATGGATCCAAGTCTAATCATCATGATCGCGGCCTTCGTTGGCGTTCTGGCGCTGGTGTTTGGTCTGTACACCGTGTTTCAGGGGAATGCCGATTCCACTCTGGAAGCTCGGCTGGCAGCCTTCACCGGGGCCTCGCAGCCTTCAAAGAAGGACATTACACAGCAATTGATGCGGGACGGGATGAACTCCGCTGAGGGGCTTGTCGGCGGCCTGATCAAACGCTTTGCAAAACTCCCGAATTTCTTTCGTCAGGCCAATTCACCGCTCAGGATCGAACACTTCCTGATTGTGTGCGCGGGTGCGGCGGCGCTGGGAGGCTTGCTGGCGGTCATCGCTCGCGCTCCAGCAGCGTTGATTCCTGTCGGAGTGCTTGTCGGAGCTGCGCTTCCGTGGTTGTGGCTGTGGTGGCGACGGCGATCGCGTTTCAACAAGTTCGAGAAGCAACTGCCGGATGCCCTGGAACTGATTTCACGAGCCTTGCGTTCAGGTCACAGTCTTTCGTCCGGTCTGAATGTCGTGTCGTCCGAAATGCAGGCTCCGATTTCGGTTGAATTCCGGCACGTTTATGATGAGCAGAATCTTGGAATCTCGATGGAACAGGCGTTGCGAAACATGCTGATCCGAATTCCAAATATGGACTTGCAGTTCTTTGTGACGGCAGTCGCGATTCAGCGTCAGGCGGGCGGAGACCTGGCAGAAATCCTGAACAAGATCAGCCACATCGTACGCGAACGTTTCAAGATTCTGGGACAGGTGAAAGCTCTCACAGGCGAAGGCCGCATCAGCGGTCTCGTTCTGATGGGTCTTCCCATCTGCCTGTTTTTCGCGGTGTACTACCTGAATCCCGAATACGTGATGCTGCTGTTCAATCGCGAACTCGGTCGTCAGATGGTCACGGTTGCGGTGATCATGCAGATCATCGGGGCGGTCATCATCAAGAAGATTGTGGACATCAAAGTCTGATCAGAACTTTTCCATCATTCCCGTATAATTTTCACAGAGCGACTGTCATGGATATTGTAACACTGCTGCCAATGATTGCGTTTGTTGCTATAACGACCGGCATGTGGGGCTTGTGGACGATCTTCAACAAGAAGTCGTCACGTGCCGCAGAACGCCTCGAAGAATGGCGCGATCCTTTTGCGCGACAGAAACGGGAATCCGGTGCCGCGCCCAGCGGCGATAAGTCAGTCGGAGCGATGTTCAATAAAGCCGCACCCGCGCTGTCCAAGGCCCTGGAGTCCAAGAGTGAACTGGAACAGAGCAATCTGAAGATCCGTCTCGCGAATGCCGGTTATTCAAGGCCCAATGCGTCGCGAAATTTTCTGGCGATCAAAGCCATGTCATTGGGGGTGGGTTTGTTCCTCGGCGGCAGTTATGGATTTTATTCCGCCGGGTTTGCCAAGAATTCGTTGATGTCGCTGGTGATCGGCGGTGGCATGGGTTTCTTTCTGCCTGAGTTGATCCTCACACTGCAGAAATGGTCTCGGCAGCAAAAGATCTTTTTGCAGCTTCCCGATGCGTTGGACCTGCTTGTGGTCTGCGTAGAAGCTGGCCTTGGCCTGGATGCCGCGATGCGTAAGGTTTCGGAAGAACTTGCCAGCGGCGCTGCAGAAGTCTGTACGGAACTGGCAACCTGCAATATGCAGTTGCAAATGGGTAAGGCACGACGCGAAGTGTTGCACGATCTGGGAACCCGTACCGGCGTTGATGACGTACGGGCCTTGGCGGCGATCCTGATTCAGGCCGACCGCTTTGGTTCATCAATCGCCCAGGCTTTGCGTGTTCAGTCCGATACGATGCGTGTGAAACGTCGCCAGATGGCGGAAGAGAAAGCGGCACAGACGGCAGTGAAGATGATTTTCCCGCTCGTTTTGTTCATTTTCCCCGGCATTTTCGTGATCCTCGTCGGCCCTGCGGCCATCCAGTTGAAGGAAAACATGCTCGACAAATGATTCGTTTGTCCCCGCGCCGTCCGCGTAGTGTACAGCAAATCGGCCACGATCCTTTTCGAAGTGCCTGAAGTTTGGTTACACTCTCGTTGGCATTTCCAGCGAATTCGACTGATCCGATGTCTCGGATCAGTCGTTTGCGTGCGCGGTCCAGTGATTTCCAAGTGACTTGATGGACAGCAGAGTTACCGTCTTTCTGATTGTGATGCTGCTGGCGGTGCTTCGCGGGTTGATGCAACGGTCGCAGGTCCGAAAGGAAATCGAAGAACGAGACGCGCGAGGCCCGGTGTCGTTAAGAAGACGTGCCTTGAATCATCGCAAAGGACCGGCGGTTGAGTCGGAAAGTGCGAACGATCCAGAATTGCCTCGCGATGAGATTGAATGACGGCTGGCGAGTGGCAAGAATAAGCCATACATACGCATGACCTTAACTGCGATGCCGAATTCATCGCCGCAAGAACGGGAGCGAAAATCATGGGAGGATTTATTGGTGGGCTCATCACGGTTGTCGTCATCATCGTGGGACTCATTCAGGCGCTTGCTCCAGTCTTCAAATCGATTTCGGAAGCGATCGAAAAATCCAATCGACCGCCCGGTCAGAATCCCACCCAGCCCGGCGGCATGAGCGAGAATAACCCATCTTCGTTTCTTCCCGAAATGACACAGCAGAGTGCGCCGCGTCCAGCCGCAGCGAGTTCCCGACCCGCAAATGTTCCGCAGTCCCAGAATGCGAAAGGACCGGCTCGTCGCCAACAGCAACGCCCCGGGAAACAACAGGGTGCAGCACCTCCACGGCCATCCACCAAGCCTGTCGGAGCTGACCGATCGCCGGGTACCGGTGTGGGTGCGCATGTGGATTCGTTTATTGGTCAGCATGTCAAATCTCACATTGGGAATCAGTTGGCTGACTCTGTGAAGAATGACATCGGCGATCAGGTCCGACATCATCTTGGCGAAGATCGGAATAAGCCAACCGCTCCCACAGCAGCGACGACGCACGGTTCTGCCGCAGCGGGTGACTTGTTGCTGGCTCTCCGCAGTCCGGAAGGTGTGCGGCAGGCGATTCTGATGAGTGAGATTCTTACGAAACCCAAAGCGCTGCGACGGTCGTGACGTGCGACATAATTTCAATCGGTGAGCGATCATGGCTGAGACCGTTCAGCGAATTCTGCTGCTTGACGGCGAGCTGTCCTTTCGAGGCTCATCGCTGCTCAGCCTGCGACTTGCGCGGGGACTGGAACGTCGGGAGCTGGACACCGCTCTCATCTGCACCCGCGTCACCGAACTGGATAGTTCGCTGCTGCAGGGTGTTCGCCTGCATGAGATTCCAGGCTACAACGTGCCGATTTGGGGCCAGATTGTGCTCCGCACGCTGTGTCGTGACATCAAAGAGCAGCGTCCCGACATCATCCATGTCCAGGACCCGCATCTGCTGTCACAGGGGATTCGACTGGCGAGAAAACTTCGTCGTCCTCTGATTGTGAGCGTCTCAGATCAGGCCGAAGCCAGCGCGTTCGTGATCCGACAGGCGACGCCCGAACTGGCGATGATCATTTCTGTCAGCGAGAGTGTCCAGCAGCAGATTCCTGATACACCGCATATGGCATCCATCGAAAAGCGAGTGATTCTGCCCGGCGTGGAAGTGCCGGACGCAACGAAAATCGATTCACCACTGGACGATGATCGTCCGCCAGTGATCGGCATGGCGGGTCCGCTCGAAATCGTGAAAGGAGCCGCCTTCTTTCTCCGCGCCTGTCATCGCGTGGTGGAGGCCGGGCACGAAATTCGCATCGTGATCGCGGGCAGCGGACCGGAAGAACGCAGTCTCCGAAAACTGGCCGCGTCGCTGCAATTATCAGGCAGGCTGACTTTTGTCGATGGCGGCGTCGCGATGGCCGGTTATCTGGAGGCGATCGATATCTACTGCCTGCCGTCACTGCAGCAGGGACTTGGCGTGTTGATGCTGGAAGCCATGGCGCTGGGCCGCCCGGTGATTGCGTCCGGCGTCGGCGGTGTGATGACTGTGATTGAAGACAATGTGAATGGACTGATCGTGCCGCCTTCGGACAGTCGCGCGCTGGGCGATCGGATTGTTGAATTGCTTCAGGATCGTGACAAAGCCCGCCGGATCGCTGCTGCCGGTCAGCAGATGGTTCGGGATCGATTCAATGAAAACCGGATGCTGGACGAAATCCTCCAGGTCTACCGTGAAGTCCACGCCGCTCGCCCACAGATTCAGGATTCCGCCCCCGTCACAATCCGCGCGCGACAGACTGCGGTCGATTGACGGCCACTCGGCGCGATGTGTGATCGAGCTGTTGTTTTAACGTGGGATAAGCTTCCAGCTTGTCACTGCTTTACGAAAAACCTCGAGTGATTCATGTAGGGTGTGTGCAGCGTTAGCGAAACACACCAGTTTCTCACGCTTTCCCCAATGGTGCGTTGCGCTCCGCTTCACGCACCCTACGACCAGCGCCGCAAATCCGCAAATCCGAAATCCGACATCCGAAAGAACAACGGTCGAAAAGATGCTCGCAAAATGTGCAGTTGTTGGGAAGAAAGGATCTAGCGAGGCTTCACGGCTTCACGGCTTCGCCGCTCGCCTCAGACGAATGGATTGTAAATCGCATTTGCGCGATCCGACATCGTGTCGAATCTCAGTCGCGGCGTCCTGCCGCGAAAGTTTAACGCATTGTGGCCGAATCCGGTGTGACTGGAACCAGAGACGGGCAGGGTTGTGGCAACTCGGTGCAAGGCTGCGATTCCTGTAGCTTGGACATTCATGTCCGAGATATTGACCAAACAAG
>JAYTAK010001025.1:0-2962 GCA_043737515.1 Candidatus Kuenenia sp.
CCTTCGCCGTACGATTCGCGAGTCTCTTTGGATTCCTGCTGCAGATCAAAAGCTTCCGTGCCCGTGAATTGCATGCGAAACGCCGTTTCCATCGCCTGCAATCGGCCTTCCAGTTGTCCATCCGGCCCGCTGCGTTCCATGTGCAGTCGATTGAGCTGCGTCATCAGGGAAACCTGTGCCACCTGGTCGGCTCGGGAAGCGTCCAGATTGCGGAGAAACGGGATCAGCTTTTCGGGGACCGGTTCACGATGATTGATGTAGGTTCCCTGATGCGAACCCGGCAGAAACGCACTCGTCCAGAGAATCGAAAAGCGGACAGGCTTGCCGGGACACAGAACAACATACGCCGGCAGATTCGCATTCTCGCTGCCCAATCCGTATGACAGCCACGATCCCATGCTGGGCCGAGTCGGCAAAATCGTGCCGTTGTTCATCAGCAGCAGAGCAGGGCCGTGATTGGGATTGTCGGTAAATGTGGAACGAATGATGGCCATGTCGTCGATACATCGCGCGGTCAGCGGCAACAGGTCGCTCACCGGTATCCCGCATTCTCCCGCCGGACGAAAACGACAGGGCGACGGCATCAGACCTGCCGTGCGGCGTTCCGTGCGAAGATTCGCCTCCGCCGGCCGCTGTCCGGCGAATTTCAAAAGCTGAGGTTTCGGATCAAACAGATCTCCATGAAACGGCCCTCCGTTCATGAACAACTGAATCACGCGCTTCGCTTTCGCCGGTACGTGCGCAGCCCGAAGTTCGCCGTTCGCCTGCGAGTTCATCACAGACAGCAGCCCGAGCGATCCCATTCCTCCGCCCATCGCCTGAATCAGTTGGCGCCGCGTTGGCAGGTTTGGTTGATCGTCGATCATATTCTGACTCCTGATCACCCGCAGTCGCAGCCGATCCGTAGTAGTGCCATCAATCCGTTTGCGACTGATCCCTCAGATACAACCAGACAAAGGGTTCGCGGTTGTTCGTCGGTTTAACCTTGGCCAATTCCTGTGACAGCTTCGTGTACTCCGTCATCTGCTGACGATATTCCTCCGTTTTGTAAGCTTCCTGCAATTTTGCATTCCTTTCGTCGTCCGGGAGGTCCTTCGTTTCCAGCAGTACTTTTGATCGCAAGTCATTGATGCTCTTCAACACGTCAGCGAGTTGTACTTCAAGATCCGCAACGTGCTTAATCTCGTCGTCCGTCAATGGCTTCTGCTCGGGCGTCCAATGGGAATATCCGCCAACAACGAGATCGAGTGAACCATCACCATTGTAATCCACGACATCCATATAGAGCCCGCTGTCGGGTCGCGTCGCCGTTGCCTGACCTTTCGCGCTGGGTTCAATGAGGTTCACTGATTTTGCATACTGTGGAGCACCAATCTTGCCAATGTTGCGATACCAATAAACTGCACCACCTGCTTCGTCGCCGTATGAATCTCCGAAACTTCCGCAGACTAAATCCGTAAGTCCGTCGGCGTCCCAGTCAACGAGGTACGGTGCTGTCATTCCGCCGTTGAGTTCAAACGGTGCCTCGCCGGTGAGAACAGGAATGTTCTTCCCGGTAAATGCGGGCTCCATGTTGGTGCCGTCGTTCATCTGGCGGAATAAACGCCCTCGGTTTTTGTCACCCAGCAGCAAATCGAAGTCGCCATCGTCGTCCCAGTCGAATGCGACTGCTGAGATGCAATGCAACTGGCCATCGGAGTTGGATTCAATGGTACGATCTGTGTCGTCCCATTCTTTTGAATCGTAGTTCCAGAACTGCGTCAGAAGAACTCGTTCACCATTCGCATCCATGATTCGCTGAGGAACCTGGAAACCTTCCGCGCTGCCGTAAGCAACGTGCGGCGAACCATCAAACGTTGCCGTAAAAACATCGACATGTCCATCGGCGTTGAAGTCCACAAACTGTGGAGCCATTCCGATACATCACCAGTTGTCAAATTTGATGGGTTTGCCGTCGGCTGTTTCCAATGGTTTCAATTCCGACCACTGTACGGAATCATCACTGCCGTGACGTTCGGCAACCAACAGTTGACCGCGCAGATCGCCGATGAGCATTTCCGGAACACCATCGCCGTTCAGATCCTGTATTTTCGGGGATGGGTAGAGAATCCCCTGTCCCATTGCGGAATCACCCGCCATCAATTGCACCGGTGCATGAAACGTCGGCGTGGTGCTGTCGTCGGCGAAACTGTACGAACACAACGTCGTCAGCATCGCAAGAAAAACGATCTTAATTCGCATGTTGTAAACTCCTTGAAAAGAATTTTGTGTCTGCTTACTTCTGCAGATACAGCCAGACAAACCCTGTGCTGTCTTCCTTGATGAACGTATTCCTTTCCTGATACAGCGTATTGAACTCCGCATGGACTTTTTCGGATTCGGCGGAATCAGTGTTTTCATCAATCGCATTCAGCTTCTTCGACAAGCCTTCCATTTTCGACTGCCATTCCACTTCTTGCGCCCTACACTCCTCCTCAGTCAATCCATCTGCTGGAGACGTCAACGTCGTGCTATCGCCGACCAGAATGTCGAGTTTTCCGTCTTCATTGATGTCATCGACCCAGATCCGCGTCGAACGTGTTGGCCCGGTGAGTTCGGATTCCTCGAGCATTTCGCCTTGACCAGTCTGAGGACCGGGTTCGATCAATGCGACGAACGCCTTGAGTTCAGGAAGTTTTCCCGCACCGGCCGTGTTTTCCGACCACTGAACTCCTCCGCTGGTGGAACCACTCAACAGATCCACATCACCGTCTCTGTCCCAGTCGATGCAGAAGGGGTCACTGTGATGGCCGGCAATCCGCAGCACGTCGTTGCCAATCATCAACAGTTCGGAAGTGGGCTGGAATTTCCCCTGCCCTTCACCCCGAAACATGCAGAACGTTCCGCCGAAGTTGCCCGAGATCAGATCGAGGTCGCCGTCGCTGTCCCAGTCAACTGCCACCGGACGGGTGCAGATACGATC
>JAYTAK010001026.1:0-2961 GCA_043737515.1 Candidatus Kuenenia sp.
GAGTCCCAGAACTTCACCACCGGTTGCACGGGGCCGTTGCCATCGCGCTTCCCGCCCACCGCCGCCGCGAGGCGGGCACCGTCACCGCTGAACGATAGTTCGCTTTTCCCCGTGACCAACTCCAAAAGACGGTCGACTCCCCTTTGCTCGTTGATCGTAAAAAGCGATTTGCCGACGGCCATGTCCCACATCATCAACTTCAACGCAGGGCTATTGTAGTCCTGGATCATCACAACGAGGCGGGTGCCATCGGGATGCCAGACGCACGAGACGCTGCTGGATCTGACATCGACGGATAAATCGAACACATGCTGTTCCACTCCCGTCTCGATGTCCAGGACTTTGAGGAATGAGGGTTGGTTCATGGAGGCATTGCGTTCGGTACTCACCCAGGCCAGACGCTTGCCATCGGGGCTGAACGCCTCTGAGGCGTACGATACCGAACCACTCAGCTTCACGGTCCTCACGTCCGAGTGACATTGGCGGTTCCAGTAGTGCCACTCGAAACCGCGCAGGTCGGCTTGTCCCGGTTGAGGGCGATGGGCGTTGAGCAGTTCGTGGATGCGGCCGACATTGTCGGCCGCCCAGGCGGTTTGAATCAGGTTCATGTCGCTGGTGTACAGCATCCGCCGCTGCTCTTCCTTTTGCCGACTTAACTCTTGTTTCTCAAGGGCCAGTGCTTCGCTCAGAGCCGTGGCCTTGTCGCGTTGAACTTCGGCGACCACACGCTGGGCAGCTTCAGACACTCGGGCAGCGTCTGCTTGTTCTCGCTGCAGGATCTCGGATTGCTGTGACGTTTCTGCAGCTCGCTGAGCCAACAGAGCGGTCTGCCGAGCGACCTCAGCCCGCTTCTGCTGCTCACGTGCATGCAATGCAAACCAGCCGATACCAATCACTCCGATGAGCAGAGACGCCGCGAGGGCCATCGTCACTCGCCGCCGTCTGAGTTCTTCGACGACCCGCCCCTGAGCTTCCTTCCGTGACACCAACTCCTGCGCGGCTGTTTTCAATGCTTCCTCGGCTCGAGCTGCTTCCGTGGCCCGATCGACTTCCGCCTGACGCAACCGACTCTCCACCGATTCCAGATAGCGGCTGATTCGGACGGCCAGGACGCCCGCATCTCGCAATCGGTCATCTGGTTCCAGGGCCAGTGCATCGCGCACGATCTGGCGCAGTTCTGCGTCGACAACAGCTGTATCGAGTCTGGCATAGCAATCTTCGAGTTTGCCACGGCTGGCCATGCGAAAGACCTGTTCACCACTGGCCGCGACATACGGCGGTTTTCCCGTCAGGATCTCGCACAGGATGGCTCCCAGTCCGAACACGTCTGTCCGTTCATCCAGCCGATCCACTTCTCCCAGCGCCTGCTCCGGAGACATATAAGCGGGAGTCCCCATCACGCTGCCCATCTGCGTCTGCGAACCCAGTGATCCCAGAGATCCCGGCGAATCGCTGCCCAGGCTCCGGCGAGTCTGGATCACACTCACGTCGGTTTGCTTCGCCAGCGACTTCTTTTCGTCGGCAATACCACCTGCT
Organism: Candidatus Kuenenia sp.; assembly: GCA_043737515.1. Taxonomy (GTDB): domain Bacteria; phylum Planctomycetota; class Planctomycetia; order Planctomycetales; family Planctomycetaceae; genus SXXK01. The sequence continues at coordinate 1,537 of JAYTAK010001026.1, forward strand.
GCCAATACCTTAGCGAGACCCCAGTCCATGACCTGCACTTCGCCAAAGGCACCGACCATAATATTGGCGGGCTTTAAGTCGCGATGGATCACGCCGCGGCTGTGGGCATAGGCCATGGTCTGGCAGACTTGTTCGAAGATGCCCAGAAACTTCGCTCGATCTTCGGCCGGGTTCTTTCTGGCCGAAAGCAGTCCTGCCAGCGTTTCTCCTTTGACCAGCTTCATGCTGAAAAATGGTCGCTGGTCGCCGAACTGTCCGAGTTCATAGACCGGCACGATCCCCGGATGCTGCAACTGTCCGCCGATCTGAGCTTCCTCGATAAACCGCTGCACGACCTCCGGCTTGTCTTTGTGAGCATCCAGCAGGACCTTGATTGCGAGATCACGGCCCAGATCAATATCACGTCCTTTGATAATGGCACCCATGCCGCCGCGAGCGATTTCTCCGGCCAGTTGATAACGGCTGTCGGCATGGTCGGCCGGGATTTCTTTGGATCGCGGGCGAACAATCGGATCGCTGCCCGCTTGTTTGGGATCTCGCAACAGGACTCGCGGGACTTCATCCAGCGTTCGGCCAAGAGACTTCAGTACACTGTGGTTCGCGGAACCAATGACCACGGCCTGTCCGGGACCGAAACCGGCGCTCAGGCCTGCGTCCAGGATTTCTTTTTCGAGATGCACCGTTCCGGCGTAAGCTGCCAGCGGATGCTCCATAAAGTGGCCGACTTTCGACTGGACAGCCAGCATTTGCTCGACTCGTTCGCGGAGTTCATCGTCCTGACCGCATGCCTGAGTCAAGTAGACGGCCCGTGCCTCCGGGTTCTGTATTTCCAGTGCGGAGAAGAAGATCGTTTCCAGATGACTGGCGTCTGAGTTCATGTTTTGACTCCGATGGTGCAGCGTATTGAACAAGGTGTCTGGAACTTTTGAGGCATCAGAACAACTCAATGAAAACCTGATGCCGGAGAGTTCCAGACACGTTTTTCGAAAACCTCATCTGTAACACAGTGCGAAAACCGGTTGCAAAACCCCTCAGCAAATTCTGAAAATATTTCTAGTGCATTGTCAGACCCGGAAACCGAGGTTGTTCGGCAGTCTTAAAATCTTCGGGACCGTCGTTTTCATCAGCCATTGGGCGCTAGCCCCAGTTCAAACAACCGGGGCTAGCGCCCTGCGGCTCATTAGAATTGTTCCAGAACTGCATTAAAACGAACTTCCCCTTGCCAGGGGAAGGAACGAAAAGGGGACGGAACACGTCAACCGGGCTTCAGTTCAGAAAACAGCCATGCTTTGCAGAATGTCCAATAGCGTTCCGCTGTCGCCTGAGAAATGTCCATGGCTGTTGCAGCCTCAGCGATGGTGAAACCCGCGAAGTACCGGAGTTTGACGAGCCGGGCTTTGTCTGGCCATTTTTCTTCGAGGCGAC
>JAYTAK010001027.1:0-6750 GCA_043737515.1 Candidatus Kuenenia sp.
GTCACACTTCAGCAGAGGACATTGAGAAATGAGTCAGGGGAAGCCCACTGACGTAACGGTCAAAGAGGTCAAGGTCTCATTTGAACCGGTGCAGTACCGAACGCCGTTAAAGTTCGGAGGTCGTGTTGTCAGTTCGTCATATCTGATCAATGCGGACGTCACCGTGGAGGCGCGAAACGGCAAACATGCGACGGGTCACGGCAGTATGCCGGTGGGAAATGTCTGGGCGTGGCCTTCGGCAACGCTGGAGCCCGAGCAGACGGAATCGCTGATGAAGGCGTTTGCGGAAGAAGTCGTGGAACTGTTCAATTCCTATCCTGGCTACGGCCATCCGCTGGAAATCGAGTTCGAAGTTTCGTCAGAGTACGACCATCAGGCTCATCGAGTTCCGGAAGGGATGGGTGTTCACGAAACGTTGCCGCCGCTGGCACAGTTGGTTTGTGCCAGTCCTATCGATGCCGCACTGCATGATGCTTACGGTCGGATGCTGAAGCTGAACAGTTTCAATACGCTGTCAAAGGAATTCTGCAGCAGCGACCTGAGCGAGTTTCTGGACGAACAGTTTGCCGGTGAGTATCTCGACAAGTATACGCTGCGTGAACCTGTGGCTTCGCTGCCGTTGTATCACCTCATTGGTGCGCTGGATCCGTTGACGGAAGCAGAAGTCAAAGATCGTCCCGGTGACAAGCTGCCGGTGACGCTGGGCGAATGGATTCAGGCCGATGCATTGACGCACCTGAAGATCAAACTGGCTGGTGATCAACTGGATTGGGACGTTGATCGTGTGCTGGCGATCGAAAAAGTGACGGCGACCGTTCAGGCGGCACGCGGCTGTACGGCGTGGTACTATTCGTGCGACTTCAACGAAAAGTGTGCGTCTGCGGACTACGTGATTGAATTCCTGAATCGCGTGAAGAAAGCGTCTAAAGCGGCGTTCGACAGAATTCAGTACATCGAACAGCCGACGAGCCGTCATCTGGATGCCGCCAATGCTCCGAAGATGCACGCCGTGGCGGCGATCAAGCCCGTGGTGATTGATGAGGCGTTGATTTCGTATGAGTCACTGCTGCTGGCGCGGGAACAGGGTTACTCAGGCATTGCGCTGAAGGCGTGCAAGGGGCAGTCGGAGTCGTTGCTGATGGCGGCTGCGGCACAAAAGTTCGGCATGTTTCTGTGTGTTCAGGATCTGACGTGCCCCGGCGCATCGTTCCTGCATTCGTGCAGTCTGGCCGCGAGGATTCCCGGTGTGGCAGCGATCGAGGGCAATGCTCGACAGTATTGTCCCGCAGCGAATGCGAAATGGGCAAGGAAGATCCCGACAGTCTTTACCGTCAAAGACGGGAGAATTGACACAAGTCGCCTGGCTGGACCAGGGTTGGGATTTCAATAGGGGAAAATCGCCGTTCTCATGGAGAAAACAGCGGACAGGGATCATCGGATCGACAGGTGGACTGAATGTCGGACTGTAGCGAACCTGTCATCCAGTCCGAAAGATTTTGCAAACCGGCAGATTTCGGACATTTGGCTGCTGGAGTTCACTTTTCCCTGACGGCTACGATGGTCGAAATGACGACGATTCCTGTTCAGGAGTTCTCCGCGCGCGGCGCGGGGATCACTGACGGGCTGGGTATTTCGAATTTGCGACGGACCGCATGATTCTGGCGGATGGGACGATCATGACTACGCTGCAACGCACACTCGGACTTCTGGCCCTTTTTCTTTCGAGCGCTTCCGGCATCGCTGCTGATGAGCCAGCGGCGGACGCTCCGCAGGCTGATCCGCCAGTCGCGGATGCTCCAGTTGCGGACGCCGCAGTCGCCGATACGGAAGCCATTCCGCCACTCGTCCAGCTCTGGGAATCTCAGGCTGTTCTGAATGTTGAGCGGGATGTTGTGTCCTACATTGTGAATGACGAAGATATCGTCTATGTGCAGTCCTCAGCCGGAATTGTCACGGCGCTGAACGCCGACACAGGTCGCGAAATGTGGACGGCGCAGGTCGGTCGAACGGATGAAGTCGCGATGCCCGCCACTTCGAATGCCAGCATCGTGATGGTTGTTGCCGGGCCAGCTTTGTACGCACTGGATAAGTTTTCCGGCAAGGAGTTGTTTTCTTATCGACTTCCAAGTCAGCCATCGGCCGGGCCCGTGATCACGGAAGGCAGCTTCTTTATTCCTTTGTCGGACAACTCTCTCTGTACGTGTGCGTTAAAAACACTGCAGTATCTGGAACGCTTTCACAAACTGCCACCAGGAATCCCGAAGGCGATTGCCTGGCGTTTTGCCACGGGCGAAGTCATCAAACTCGCGCCGGTGGCAGGAGCCAGCCGTGTCGGATTTGTGACGGAGCAGGGGAATATTCATGTCGTTGATATCAGTGGAGTGCAGGCGGGGAGATCAAAGTTTCAATTTCTGATGAAGAGCCCCGCGACAGCGCCGCTGACACTCGTCACTCGCGATCAGGAGTATCTCCTTGCCGCTGCTGCCAATAACCAACTGTACTGCATCGGCATGAACACGAATGGACGAGTGCAGTGGACGTTTCCATTGGGGCAACGCGTTTCCGAACCCATTGCTGTGGTCGGTCAGGATGTGTATATCGTCGGTGACGAAGGTGAACTCCTTGGACTCGGCCTGCAGTCCGGTTTGCCGCTGCAGACAGCCGATGGCGAGCCCTTCGCATTGACCGACGTGGAAGTACTTGTGAGCGTGACCGAAAAGGCCGTTTACGTCCTGGATTCGGCCGAACGACTGGTCACCGTGGATCGCAGGACGGGGCAGGTCGTCTCGAAAAAACAGTATCATGACCTGACCATGCCAATTCGAAACTCCGTCACTGATCGTTTGTACTTAAGCAGCACGTCCGGTCGCGTGGTGTGCATGAAAGAATCGGGAATTGACTTCCCGATCTATCATCAGAACCCTCAGCGCAGCCCCATCATGCCGGAAGTGGCCAAGCCGACCCCGGCGGTTCCGGCTGCTGAAGAAGCCGGTGCTGAGAACAACTAGCCGGGCCGAGTGCATACATCTCGGTCCAATGCTGCGATTCCTGTAGCTTGGACATTCATGTCCGAGATATTGGCCAGACATCGCCGCATTGTCGAACGGCTGTCATGGCACATTCGTTTAACCGCGTGGGCAACGCCCCGCGCTTCAAATCTCAAATCTCGCGGCCCGCTGGGCACGCGGTTAAACGAGCCAATGCCAACCGCGTGCCGTAGAGTCACTGCCGAATTGGATCCAGGGAATCTCAGTCGGCGGAGCGACTGAGCTACGTTCGTATTCATCCGGCGCGATTCGTGGTAAAAACCGCCTGCCGCACAAGTGCCGTTCGGAACGTGACGGATGTGAGGTCGCCCGGTCGATTTGACCGGCGGATGGTTTGATTTCCTTCAGCAACGGTTTTTGATTTCGCAATGAGCAACTCTCATCCGAGGCGTGCCCTCGTCAGTGTCAGTGATAAAACAGGTCTGGAATCCTTTGTACGTGGACTCACGGAACTGGGATTCGAGATTCTCTCCACCGGAGGCACGCGTAAGTTTCTGGAGCAGGCCGGAATTCCGGTGATCGACGTGACCAGCTATACGGGCTTCCCGGAAATCATGGATGGCCGCGTCAAGACGCTGCATCCCAAAGTTCACGGTGCCATTCTGGGACGGCCGACGCTGGCATCAGACGCAGTTGCCATTGAAGCCCACGGGATTGTACCGTTTCAACTGGTTGTCGTGAATCTGTATCCGTTTCAGCAGACTGTTGCGAAGCCGGATGTGACGTTCGACGAAGCGATTGAGAATATCGATATCGGCGGACCGTCGATGGTGCGCTCTGCGGCAAAGAATCACGCTCATGTGGCGATCGTTACGCAGCCATCGCAGTACGGAGATGTACTCAATCGGCTGCAGCAGAATTCGCTCGATGAAGCCTTTCGTCGCAGTCTGGCTGCCGCAGCTTTTGACATGACGGCGACGTACGATCGAGCCATCAGCGACTATCTGGCTCAAGTGACAGCAAAAGATGCGGGCGAAATCAGCAGCTTCGGGCCGCGGCTGACACTGTCATTTCGTCTGCAGCAGGAACTTCGTTACGGCGAAAATCCCCATCAGCGGGCCGCGTTTTATGTGGAAGATGCGCCTTCTCCGACTTCCATTGCGAATGCGCGACAGCTCAACGGGAAAGAACTGTCGTACAACAATCTGCTGGATCTGGACGCCGCGAAGGCGATAGTGTCTGAGTTCACTCAACCAGCCGCCTGCGTCATCAAGCACAATAACCCATGCGGTTGCGCCGTCGGCGAATCGCTGGCGATCGCGTTTGACAAAGCGTATGAAGGCGATCCGATCAGCGCGTTCGGGTCAATCATCGGACTCAACAGGACCGTCGATGCTGCCACGGCAGAAGCTATGTGCGTGCCGGGGCGATTCATTGAAGCGATTATTGCTCCGGCGTATGACGAAGCGGCGATTCAGATTCTGACGACAAAGCCGAAATGGAAGAACAACGTGCGGCTGATGCAGATCGAGTTTTCGGATGCCGACCGGGGTGCTCCGGATTATCGTCGCGTCAGTGGCGGCCTGCTGGTTCAGGATCGAGACGACTTGCCGCAGTCAGATGCCGCATGGAAAGTCGTCACGTCGAGGCAACCGACGGCACAGGAACTGGCCGATCTGCGATTTGCGTGGGCCGTGTGCCGTCACGTCAAATCGAACGCGATTGTGTTCGCGAAGGACGGCATGTTACTGGGTGCCGGGGCAGGGCAGATGAGCCGACTGGATTCGTGCATGATCGCCGCCTACAAAGCCGGCGACCGCAGTCAGGGAGCCGTCGTGGCTTCGGACGCATTCTTCCCGTTCCGCGACGGCATTGATGCGGCCGCGAAAGCCGGCATCAAAGCGGCCATCCAACCCGGCGGTTCCAGGAACGACAACGAAGTGATCGCCGCCTGCAACGAACACGGCATCGCGATGATCTTTACCGGAGTGCGACATTTCCGGCATTGATTCGAAGCGGGTAAAGTCGAACTACAACCCGAAGCCGACGGCATCGTTAAGTTTTGTGATGCCGATGAGTTGCTGGTCAATTGCGAGTTGCGTCAGCTTCTGAGCCTTTGGATTGGGGTCAGGAGTCAATAGCCAAATGGCCCGGAGGGTTCTACGCGCTATTGACTCCTGGCCCGTTTCAAAAGCCAACTGCGTCCCCGCTGCTTCCTGTGGTTGATTCTGCTGCTACAGTGTTTCACCGCGTTCCAAAATTCGACGGCGGATGGCAACACGGCGAGGAGCATTCATTTTCAGCAAAAATACGGTCGCACGACCGGTCGGTGTCTGACCGACAATTTCAGGACCGGAAAATGCGAAATGGTCCTGCCACTCGTGTTGTCTTGGGTGGAACAATTCGACTGTTTGATCGCGGACTTTCGTGGACAGGTTCGGCCCTTTGGCGAGATTGCATCTGTCGCAGGCGAGCGCGAGATTGGACAGTTCGTCGCCACCTCCATGTTGCCGGGCTACGATGTGCTCGACATGAAATGTCACTTCTCCAAGCTCTTCCGGCAATCGGCAATATTCGCAACGATTGGCGGCGCGCTGCCGAACGAGCCGGCGGGTTCCGGCGTCAACCACGATGCAGTACGCAACGAGCCTGGTCCTTGATCAGCATGACCAGGTCGTTTCCTTCGACGAAGTCATCGTACTCTGCTCGCTCCTCCGCAGTCAGCGTTCCCTCATTCGCCTTCTCACGAAGGTCGTCAAGCCGTTCGAGAGTGGATGGATCGTCCAGTCGCAGATCGACAATGCGCTGTGCGACTTCCAGCGTTAGGCAAGCCGTCACCGGTTCCAGCAGTCGCTCAATGGTGGGCAGTGTTGTTGACATTCATTCATGTTATCACGCGGCCGTCCCGTGAGCAAGATTGAGATTCGAAAGTGCAAAGTCTATTTTCCCCTGACCAGCGACTCCGGCTGGAATTGAGTCTCAGAGTCATTGTGACAACCGGACGCTATCGCGTTCCGGCTGATGGGCGACAACCGCCAATCCCTCACCGCCACCGATTGAAATGGCGCTGCAGCCACGTTTGCGCTACCTTGGCCGAGGTTCTTTCTATTTCACCGGCTTCTATTCTGTGGAGGTACACCATGAGTTCGAACGGCACACTCATCAACCATTGCGGGGCGACTCCGGTCTCCCGCAGCGACCTGGAGATCATCGTTTCTCCGCCACCAACGGAGACGTGGTATCCAGTACGACATCAGGAAGTCCTCACCTGCGTCGAGGAGACGCTTGATCGTTCCGGATTCCAGATCGAGAAACGTCAGTTGTCGGTTTCCAACCAGCAACAAAGATTTTCCGGAGTTCTGGACATCCGAACAGAACTGGCTGACGGAGTGAACTTGTCAATCGGAGTGCGCAACTCCAATGACAAGACGTTTCCGATCCGCGAAGGCTGAAGCGAGAGTTGACCTGAGCCAGGTCAACCCACTGCTGGCGTGCCTGTCTCCGGTCCGTCCGTCGTTCCTTCTGAATCATCCAGTGATAAAGCGAACAACGTGAGCGGGCCACGAAGCTTCCGAGCGGCAACTCGAACCGGGTCAAGGGCTCTCAGCCCTTGTTGTCTGTGACAACCTGGCATTCTCGTCGGAGATTGTCATCAGCAAACGGCACACTCGATTCGGCAGTGATCGCTTCAAAGAAGGGATTGCTGCGGCGATTGGCAGCCTGAACGATTATCGAGCCGTGGAGGCTCAGCGAATCGTGACCC
>JAYTAK010001028.1:0-15530 GCA_043737515.1 Candidatus Kuenenia sp.
ACCAACCGTACGATTCATCGCCCAGACGAGGATCGGGCTGGCAATGTAAACCGAACTGTAGGTACCGGCCATACATCCGATGACCATCACCCAGGCGAAACCATGAATACCTGAACCCCCGAAAACATACATAATCAATACCACGATAAACACCGTCAACGTAGTCAGGATCGTACGACCCAGGGTCTGATTGAGTGACGTATTGACCATCGTGGCAGTAATCGCCGGGTTCTTACCACGTACCTCGCGGATTCGGTCAAAAATTACGATCGTGTCATTCAGTGAGAATCCCACCAGGGTCAGGTAGGCTGCGATCGTGGCTAGATTGATTCTGAGATCTTCCAGCAGAAAGAAATCACCGATGGAGGTGCCCATCAGATAACTCGCCAGCGCCGTGATTCCCAGTGTCACCAACACGTCATGTATGAGAGCGACAATTGCGGCGAGGCCAAACACCAGATTCTGGAATCGGAACCAGACATAGATTGAGATGACGAGAATACTGACCACAATCGCCCATAAAGCGCGCACCTTCATTTCACCGGCCACCGCGGACGCAAAGGTGTTTACTTCATCAAACAGAGGCGTTGCCGCGAGTTCCGACTGAATCGCTTTCAAGGCCGATTCAAGATCTGCGGACGCCACCGTCGGAATCGCACGCACCTGGTATTTCGTGAATTTCCGAACGCCCAGTTCTCGAGCGGTTATTCCGGAACCTAACAGGCCCTTTATGTCGAACAATTCTTCCTGGGTATTGTATTTCGATTTACCATCCCTGGTGATGTCTTTCAGCTTGTCGGCCAGCATATCGCGCAATGTGCCTTCCGCCACTTCGTCCGAAAACGTGAGTGTCGTCAACGGGCCACCTTTGAATCGCAGTGCAATCAACGCTTCTGCCGACTCATCTCCATCCTTGACTTCCACAGTCGAGATTGGTCCCAATTCGACGGTCACCATTCGCAGGTGAATGGAGTCATTTCCGCTGAACGACGCATAGATCTTTTCGCGGACGCGATCTTCTGCTGTTTTTTTATCCTCAGCAGTTTCTGCCGCACCCGATGGCGTCGGGGCGGTCGTGTGAGTATCACTTTCAGTGCTTCGCAGACGGAAATACCGACCGACGCCTTCAGGTGTCTTTTCGGCACCGATGGAAAGTCGCTCCAGCGAAAACTGGTCTCCAAACTGTATCTTCAATTCGGCATGCAGATCATCTGTTTTCTGCAGGTCGGTTGTCTGGAACGACACCATCGTGCCACCCGTGAAGTCGATGTCATAATTGGCGTCACCGCGAACAAAGAAGGCGGTCATCCCTACGACAATAATCGCGATGGAAATCCCAATCCACATATACTGCTGCTTCAGAAAGTCAAAGCTCGTGACACCAATCATTCGTGACATCGACAACGTTGTGAGCCAGCGACGGCGTTCCGCGATATCAAAGATCAGCCGACCGACATACAGGGCCGTGTACATACTCAATGCGAGCCCGATGATCAGCGTCACGGCAAAGCCCTTGACCTGATCGGTGCCGATGACAAACAGAATCACGGCCGTTAAAAGCGTGGTGAGGTTGGAGTCAAAAATCGTCGAGAAGGCTTTCTGGAAACCGTTCTGAATCGCCATCCGCACGCTTGAACCTTTGGCCATTTCTTCCCGCATACGTTCGTAGATTAAAACGTTAGCGTCCACGGCCATCCCGATCGTCAGCACGATCCCGGCGATCCCCGGCAAGGTAAACGTGGCATTGATTAACAGCATCGCCGCCAGCGTCAGGATCAGATTCAAAACCAGGGAAATGACAGCAATCAGGCCGGAGAATCGATAATAGTACAGCATGAAGAGAACTACGGCTGCCGCACTGATCAAGGTAGCTCTGACGCCTTTAATACGCACGTCCGCACCCAACGTCGGATCGACGGTCGCTTCGCTCAACGGTTTTGGATCGATGGGGACTTCCAAAGCCCCTGCGTTCAAAACCCCCGCGAGTTCGTTGGCTTCAGCTGCCGTAAAACCACCTGCACCACCGCCTGAAATCTGCCCATGTCCACCGGTGATCGGATCATTCAGGTTTGGAGCACTATACACGCGGCGGTCAAGCACGATCGCCAGTTTTCGCTTGTCATCTTCGCGACCTGGCCGATCGAATCTTGACGTCAGGTCGCCGAACCTGAACGACCCCGTCTGGTCGAAAGTGAAACTTACGATGACACGTCCGGTAGGGTCAATGTCGGGGCTGGCATTCTTCAGGTAACGCCCCGTGACACGACGGTCTTCCGGTTCGACAAGGAGCAGGTACTCTTCAGTTTTGTATGTCTCTGGCCGTCCTTTGACGTATCGAATTGCCTCAATCTCGCGACTGATGATCGATGGGTCATTCATTAACTGCGGCTCGCCGTCCTTTTCAAAAGCGGGGCTCCAGATGGCTTGATCCTGGTTATCAATTCGAAGTGCTTTAGTGGCTTTGTCCAGTTGCAGCGCGGCTCGAACGATCTCACGATCTTCTGCTCGATGAGCAGCAATATAAAACTCAAGGCTACCCAGACGCGTAATGTCAGCAATGGTTTCTTCTACGGTTTGCGGATCGACGCCAGGGATGATCACTTCGATACGTCCACCACCCACTCCGCGAACCGTTATTTCCTCCGTCCCTGACGGATTCACGCGGCGTTTAACGGATTCCACCATTTCGTTGATCAGATCATTGGTGAGTTCTTTTTCCGGCTTGATCTGGAACACCATATTCGTCCCGCCCGCAAGGTCGATCCCCAGACGGAATTGATCCCCGATATTCTGACCCTTCAGCAGGCTCGACAGAAACGGTGCCGCTCCCAGCATGAGCGTGAAGAATACGACCCACATCCGTCCCTGCCATTCCTTGACGCGCCACATGCTCGCCAGCAGATTGGAAAGCAGAATCGGAACGGCGATGACAAGCAACAGGATCAGCCATGCAACCCACGCCGTGCTCGGTGCAGCCGGTGGCGTAGCAGTTTCTGCATTAGCGGACTCAATCGCGCCGCCTTTCGCTGCCTTCGCATTGTCAGCGTCCTTGTTGTTGGCGGCATCAAACGCGGCATCAGATCTTGCCTTGGCCTCATCAACAATACTGGCGGCAGCGTCTGCATTGTCCGTAGCCTTTTCCTTAGCTTCTTCCGCTTCAGTGGCCACCGTTTCCGCAGCATTTTCTTTGACTTCATCCGCAGTGGTAACGGCAGCGTCCTGAACGGCAGGCGCGGCGACTGCGGTTTCTACGGCTTTCGCCGCGTCCACTGCTGCGGCGGGATCCTGAAGCAGAAGAAAAAGCAATCCATTGAGCAACTGAAACATCAGATTAGGTTCCCGGGAAATTCGCGATCTCGGCAGCAAAACGCGGCGGCGGCGAGTCAAAAAGAGGTCAGAACGGGCGTATATGTATCGAATGGATTCCCTGCAACACAATTCAAGCCGCCTGATTGGTCTCCAAACCGGGAATCCGCCCGCCTGAAAACCTGTCGGCACGCTTTCAGGTCGAACCTGATCCGTTCGAATCCGGCGATTCCTTCAGCGGCTCCAGGATGGCGGATCGCAGGAATTTGATGCGCGTGGTGTCATCAACTCGCAAAGTCACACGACTGCCGTCCGATGAAATCTCGGCGATCGTGCCAATCATTCCGCCCGTCGTCACCACTTTGTCGTTCTTCTTCAGCGTCGTGAGCAATTCCTTCCGCCGACGCTGTTCTGCCTGCTGAGGTCGCAGCAGAATGAAATAGAAAAACAGGCCGATCGCAATGAAAGGAAGAAACTGCAGCCAGGGCGGCGGGGCGTCTTTTGCTGCATTCGCCACGTTCTTAACGGCCTCCGGGGCACCTTCTGCGACCGGCGTGCCCGAAGACGCTGCGGCCGCTGCAGACGACTCTCCCTCCGCAACCGCGGCAGGAGCGGCACCATCCTGCAGCATCAACATCAGTTCGCACATCCGCACGTACACACAAATCCAGTTCACAGGCACCGATCCATTTTGGGGTCGAAAACGTCAACAACACTTTTGGGCAACGACAGACTCAACGCAAGTCTGCGTCCGGTCTGAGTTTGGAAAAACCCAGTATCTTAGGGCTGCGGATTCCAACGGGCAAGCTGATCCGCCCGAAACTCTGCCGAACACCCCCGAAGTATTGCAGCTCGAAGCTGCCGCACCAGTCGCTGGTAAAATGCGATGTTGTGCAGCGACAGCAAAATCGGCCCCAGCATCTCCTTCGCCACGAAAAGGTGCCTCAAGTACGCTCGAGAGAACCGCGTACAGGCCGTGCAGTCGCATTCCGGGTCCAGCGGTCGCTCATCCCGAGTATGCACGGCGTTCCGCAGCCGGACAGGTCCCTGACTGGTAAATGCCATCGCGTTGCGGCCATTTCTGGTCGGCATGACGCAGTCGAACAGGTCGATGCCACGACAAACGGCTTCGACGATGTCTTCCGGTCGACCAACGCCCATCAGATAACGCGGCTTGTCTGCCGGCAGCATCGGGACCGTGCTGTCGAGAATCTGATACATCACCGGCGGCGGTTCTCCGACACTCAAACCGCCGACGGCATAGCCAGGAAAATCGATCGGCAGCAGACCTTCCGCTGACCGCTGCCGCATTTCCGGATGCACACCACCCTGCACAATTCCAAACAACGCCTGGTCGGATCGCTGCTGAGCTTCTCGGCAGCGTTTTGCCCATTGAGTCGTCCGATCGACGGCTTTGCGAATCTTTTCGATCGATTCACCCGACGGCGGACACTCATCCAGACACATAATACAGTCTGCTCCCAATTGTTCCTGAATCAGAACCGCTCGTTCCGGAGTCAGCTCCAGCAGATTGCCGTCGATGTGCGATCGAAACACAACTTTGTCGTCATCGATTTTCCGCATCTTCGCAAGGCTGAACACCTGAAACCCGCCGCTGTCCGTCAGGATCGGGCCGCTCCAGTCCATGAATCGATGCAGCCCGCCCAGCTCTGCGACAATTTCCGAACCCGGTCGCAATGCCAGATGATACGTGTTCGACAATACCATCTGCGCTCCGGCCTCGCGCAACTGCGCCGGCAACAACCCCTTCACGGTCCCCAAAGTCCCGACTGGCATAAATGCGGGAGTATCCACAACCCCATGCGGCGTCACCCAACGCCCCGCGCGCGCGGACGTGCCAGGATCGGTTGCGTCAAGCTGAAACTGAAAGTGACTCATCGACAACTATAATCGGACGTGGAGATTCGGACTGGTGTGAAGTGTACAAATTCCGGCCGATTCGGTCTGATGATTCGACATCAAAACTGTCGTTTTTGCAAAGGTCTGCCATTGTCTCAGCACTGCCAAAGGTTGCGGAACAGAGCAGCGATGAACCGGCAGAGATCGATCGCCGTGCTCCGTGTTGTCCGACCTGCAAGACGAAGATGCGGTGCATCGCCGCAGTGTCTCGTGCGAGCCGACGGAGCGACTCGCCTACGCAGGTCCGCCACTCGGTCGGCGGACATCTGGCGCTTCGCGGAAACCTTCTCAGTAAAACCATACTCCCTGCGTCTGCTGAGGAGCCTACAACTGCACCAACCGCCGCACCCGAAATCGCAACCGCAACCGCCAGGCAAATCGAGGTGACAAGCCCTTCGTCACCTAGTAAACTCTATCGTCCCGCTGAGTGACCTCGATTGATTCCGCGGACCTGCGCCCAATCCCACGAGGCGGAAAAGTTCAACGCACGATTCTATACGTCGGCTAATCGCCAGACGCATAGATCGCAATTAGTTACCTGACCGACGGATGTTCAACCCCAACCTGCCAATCAATCGGTTCCCCAATGTCTGTCCATGTTGCGGCTATGCAACACTTGACGCGCGCGGCGAATACGACATTTGCACTGTCTGCTGGTGGGAAGATGACGGTCAGGACAACGACGATGCTAACGTGGTTCGCGGTGGCACAAATTCCAACGTCAGCCTGACTCGCGCAAGAATCAACTTTTTATCCACTGGTATCTTCCAACCATCGCGGACCGACCTGCGGGACAAACAGCAACCGGTTGACTCACTCGTCCAGCAGCGTTTCTTCATATTCGACGAATCCACCTCAACCATTGCTGAACTTGCACTCGGGTGGTCAACCACGATTCGAGAACTCGACGACGACCAATCGCAATCACTATACCGCATTGGGGATCACGTCCGTGTTGTGGTAAACGATCGAAACAAGACATCGCGAACTGGGACAATCGATAGTGCGATTTGGCATCACAAGCTTGGAATTTGGCACTACCGCCTTCTGGACGACACAGGTCGGAGTGTCTCGAAGCGATACGAGGCACCAGATTTGGTCGCCACATCAAAATCGTCAGGTAACGAATAAGGGGCCAATAAGGCTTTGACTTCGCGAGTGCGGACGGAGAGCGCGGAGTGAAGTTCAGGGTTGAGCGGAGTGGGCTGGTGGCGGTGCGAGCCATTCGAGCCGCTCAAGGCATTTGTTCAAAAAGCCCGATGGTATTGCAGTGGCTCGTGGCCCTTGGGAAAAGCAAGTTGCAGCTTCGCTGCGGGTTTTCAGTGTTCGGTTTTCAGTGTATCGCAGGAGTGCGTGACCGAACAGCAGAATCCGACACCGGTCAGCGGCGGGCGAAGGGTAAATCGTACCAAAACGTGGTTGGTTTTCTTTGGAGTGCTCCGGCTCGACGGAGCTTTGGTATCGTCAGAAAGAAAGTAGCCCTCACCGCTCCGCGTGAGGAAAGCCGATTGCACGAAGAACGTGCGCAATACTCAACGTCGATTGCTCGCTCCGCTGACTTCACGCGGAGCGATGAAGGCTACGTTGGAGTACACCGGCTCGATGGAGCTTTGGTATCGTCAGAAAGAAAGTAGCCCTCACCGCTCCGCGTGAGGATAGCCGATTGCACGAAGAACGTGCGCAATACTCAACGTCGATTGCTCGCTCCGCTGACTTCACGCAGAGCGATGAAGGCTACTTTGGGAGTGCTCCGGCTCGACGGAGCTTTGGTATCGTAGCGCAGCGACTTTCTTTCCGTTCAGCATCCGCATTCACCTGGCCTCCCCGATGCAGCAGCGGCTTGCCGTTAAACGATTTGGCGGGTGAGGCGGGAATCGGAGTGTGGCGTGGGAAACGGGCAGAATCTGTAGCTGACACTTGAGCCAGGTCGTCTTCATCGCCAGAATTCAGGTTCCTCCTGAATTTTCCTGCCACCTCAGAGTAGGCTGATTGATATGGTTGCGTTTTGCCTGCCTTCGAAATTCGTGGCATCGCTGCACTGTCTTGTGATTGCGGCAGCGCTGGTTGGCTTGCGGCCTTGCGCTGTGGCAGGACAGGATGAGGCACAGTTTTTTGAAACGCATGTCCGCCCGGTGCTGGTCGAAAAGTGCATCGGTTGTCACGGTGATCAGAAACAGTCCGGCGGGTTACGGCTGGATTCCCGTGATGCCATGCTGAAGGGCGGAGATTCCGGTGCGGCCATGATCCCGGGTGATGTGGCGGCCAGCCACATGATTCAGGCGATTCGCTATGACGGCGATCTGCAGATGCCTCCAAAGAATGAATTGCAAGATGCCGAGAAACAGGCACTGATCCAGTGGGTAGCATCCGGTGCCGTCTGGCCGCAGGATACAGCTCCATTGAAGGCACCTCGCGCTGAACTGGCGAAAACGCATTGGGCATTTCAACCGGTCTCACGCCCGGAAGTTCCGGAGATCGCTGCGGCAGAGATAGCGCGGGGCGATGCCCACGCGGTTAAACAAAAAAAACGCCCGGAAGTTCCGGACATCGCTGCGGCAGAGACGGCTCGGGCGACGACGACGATCGATGCCTTTGTGCTTGCGAAGCTGAATGAGGTCAATCTCACGTTGTCCGCTGAAGCTGATCGGCGGACGCTGATTCGCCGCGCGTTCTATACGCTGACCGGACTGCCACCGTCTGCTGCAGACGTCGAAAGTTTCGTGAATGATTCGGACCCGTTGGCGTACGAGCATCTGGTGGACCGGCTGCTGGCCTCACCGGCGCATGGCCAGCACTGGGCACGCCACTGGCTGGACATCGCGCGGTACTCTGACACGAAGGGCTACGTGTACGCGCGGGAGGAGCGATTCTGGATTCATGCGTGGTCGTATCGGGACTGGGTTGTCGACGCGCTGAATGCCGACATGCCATACGATCGTTTTCTGCTGCTGCAGTTAGCCGCTGATCAGGTGCCGGATCGGACGGACGATGACCTTGCGGCGATGGGATTTCTGACGCTCGGTCGCCGGTTTCAGGGAGTCCGACGTGACATCATCGATGATCGCATCGATGTCGTCTGTCGCGGCACGATGGCGCTCACCGTTGCCTGTGCCCGCTGTCATGATCACAAGTACGACCCGATTCCGACCGCCGATTATTACGCGCTGTATGGCGTCTTCGACAGTTGCCGCGAAAAGATTGTGCCGCTGCCGAATGCAAAGATGCAGGACGATGCGTTCGACGCTGAATTGAAAAAACGGACGGACGCGCTTGCGGCGCTGCGTCAGGAACGCCGTGTTTCGACATCGGCTCGCGTCCGATCGCGGATCGGTGACTATCTGCAGGCGCAGCGTGAATTGCAGAAGTATCCGGAGGAGGGATTCGATCAGATCCTGGAACTCGGGGATCTGCTGCCGTCGTTCGTGCATCGCTGGCGCGACTATTTGCGAGATGCCGGGCTTCGCCATGATCCTGTGTTTGTGGCATGGCATCGCTACGCTGAAATCCCCGACGATCAGTTTTCTCAGCGGGCTGCGGACGTGACTCAGGCGCTGCATGAACTCAGTGCCGAAAGAATCAATCCGCGTGTGGCTGCGGCGTTTGCTGCCGCTCCGACGTCCTTCACCGACGTCATCGCGCGATACACAAGGCTGCTTCAGGATATTGATGCCAGATGGCAGGCCGAACTCAAGCAGTCCGAAGCACAAGGTGCGGCCATTCATGCGTTGGCGGACCCTGCCGACGAACAACTTCGATCGCTGCTGTACGGCCCGGGATCGCTCTGCGAAGTGCCGGACGAACCGGTCGTCAACACGGAATACGATTTTGACTCTGGCACCTGCACCGAATTGTGGAAGCTGCAGGGTGAAGTGGATCGTCTGATCATCAATGCGGCTTCCGAACCGCGTTTCGCGACCATCATTGAAGATCGCGAAGTTCCTGCTTCGCCGCGAATCTTCAAACGAGGCAACTCAGCGAACAAAGGCGATGATGTTCCGCGGCGATTCCTGGAGTTACTTTCCGGCCCTGATCGAAAGCCCTTCGAACACGGCAGCGGGCGACTGGAAATGGCGCGGGCCATCATTGATCCGAGCAACCCGCTCACCGCGCGAGTCATGGTCAATCGAGTCTGGGCGCATCATTTCGGAGCGGGTCTGGTCACCACACCGGGCGATTTCGGGATTCGCGCGGAACCGCCTTCACATCCGGCGCTGCTGGATTGGCTGACGTCAGAATTCATCGCCAGCGGCTGGAGTCTGAAGGCACTGCATCGCATGATCGTGCTCTCCGCCGTGTATCGACAGTCTTCCGACGGTCCTGCAGATGCCGCACGCCTGGTCCATGCCCGCGCGATCGATCCGGAAAACCGGTTGCTCTGGCACATGAATGTGCATCGGCTGTCGTTTGAAGAAATGCGGGATTCGATGCTGGTCGTGTCGGGTCAACTGGACGTGCGGAGCGGCGGCAAGCCGTCGAACCTGTTTACAAAACCGTTCCCGTTGCGGCGCACACTGTACGGGCTGGTCGATCGACAGTATTTGCCGGGCACGCTGCGCATGTTCGACTTTGCAAACCCGGACCTGCCCATTCCGAAGCGGAGTGAGACGACCGTTCCGCAGCAGTCGCTGTTTCTGATGAATGATCCGCTGGCACTGGAGCGGGCGAGAGCGCTCGCCGCCTCGCTGCCGATGGAACTCAATGCCGACGATCAGATTCGTGCGTTGTACCGGCGTGTGCTGCAGCGCGATCCGACGGCTGCTCAGCTTGCCGCCGCGCACGAGTTGCTGGCCACCGATGTTCCGGAAAAGCCAGCCGCTTCAGTCACTGCGGCTGCCTGGTCATACGGTTTCGGTACCTACGATGAAGCAGCGCAGCGTGTGTCGAACTTTGTCGCGCTGCCGCACTTCACTGGCACCGCATGGCAGGGGGGAGAAGCCTGGCCGGACGCTGTGCTGGGATGGGTGCAACTGACGGCGAAAGGCGGTCATCCCGGCAACGATCGCGCTCACGCTTCCGTGCGGCGCTGGACGGCTCCGGCGGCGATGACCATCACGATCCAGTCGGAACTCAAGCATGAACCGAATGTCGGTGACGGCATCCGCGCGTTTATCGTGAGTTCCAGAACCGGCGCACTGCAATCCGCGAAAGCTTTCCAGCAGACACTTCCGTTGAATGTTGAATCGCTGCAGGTGATGCCGGGCGACACGATCGACTTTGTGGTCGATATCGGCGAGACGCTGAACAGTGATCAGTATCTCTGGACCTGCACGATCAGCGACGCAGCAGCCGAATCACCCCGGTCCTGGAACTCCGAGAGCGACTTTCCTCACGACCGCAGCGACCAGCTTTCTCCACTTGAACAACTGGCGCAGGTGCTGCTGTGTTCGAACGAGTTTCTGTTCGTGGACTAACACGCGATCATTGATCGTGTTTAAGTAGACATCACTCTCTGAGTGATGAAATTGCGTTTCGTAGCGGTTCGGCAAGTCAAGTCCAGCTTCGGAGAACGCGAATCGTGCAACGTCGAGAAACCACCGCTTCGTCACTCAGAGAGTGACGTCTACTTTGAGGACACACTGCGATGGAACTGCACTTTTTTGATCCAGACTCCGACACGGCGATACTGTATCGAAAACTTCCGCATTGGTCGCAGGCGGGCGTTGTCTGCTTTATCACTTGCCGGTTAGATGACTCGATGCCTCAGGACGTTGTTGAACGCTGGCATCGTGAAAGACGCGAATGGCTGAAGGCGCATGGTGTTAATCCGGATGGTTCACAGTGGCGAGCGGCAGTCGAGCAGATTGATCGCCCCCTGCAACGCGAATACTTCGCGACGTTTTCCAGCGAATGGCACGACGAACTCGACAATTGCCACGGTGCGTGTCTGCTGAGGGAACCGGAAAACTCCAGGATCGTCGCCGACAGCCTGCTGAAGTTTGATGGTGACCGATACTGGATGACGGACTTCGTTGTGATGCCGAATCACATGCACCTGCTTGTCGTCTTCCCCGACGATGATTCCATGCTGAAGCAGTGTGAGGAATGGAAACGCTTCACTGGCCGCCGGATCAATCAGCGGACCGGTAATTCCGGACGCTTCTGGCAACAGGATGGCTTTGATCATCTTGTCCGGTCGGAGGCCCAGTTTGTCCAATTTCGTCGATACATCGCGAATAATCCCCGCAAGGCTGGCCTAAGACCTGGTGAATTCGTGCTCTATTCCGAAGAAGCCCAAAAGTAGACATCACTCTCTGAGTGATGAAATTGCGATAGGAATTCGGACTCGCAGCCGGACGCGGCACAACGGCGAATGATGGCAGGCTGCGTCACTCAGAGAGTGACGTCTACTTTGGTTTCCAGCGCTGATCGGCGGTCAGCGGCTGGACAATGGTCATTTGGGCAGTAGCATCCAGCAACTCACTTCCTGAAAGTCATTGCGCCATGTCTCAGCCCACCAAGCCGCCGGAAAAAGCTGACACCAGCGCGCGCGGGCAGCGGGCACGGAAGTCGGATGTCCCGTTCTTTCTGGTGATGAGCGGGTTGTCGGCGAGTTTTGTGGTGCTGATCGTGCTGCTGCTGGCGGCCGACGTGATGTTCACGTCGTTCGCCGACTTTCGCGATGCGTTGCTGAAGCCGGAGATTCGGGCGGCGTTTCGATTGACGCTGCTGTCGTGTTCCGTCGCGGCGATTATGTCGTTGTGGGTCGGGACGCCACTCGGGTATCTGCTCTCAAGGTACAAGTTTCCTGGTCGATGGCTGGTCGATACGCTCGTGGATATTCCGGTTGTGCTGCCGCCGCTGGTGCTCGGACTGAGCCTGCTCATCCTGTTTCATCTGAGGATCCTGGGAACGGACGGCTGGAAGCTGGAAGCCTGGTTGCGGGAAGATGTGGGATTTCCCGTCACGTATCGCTGGCCAGCGGTGATTCTGGCTCAGTTTGCCGTTGCGAGTGCGTTTGCCGTGCGCACGATGCGGGTCACGTTTGATCAGATCGATCCCCGCGCAGAAGATGTGGCGCGGACGCTGGGCTGCTCACGCGGCCAGGCGTTCATGCAGATTGCGTTGCCGCAGGCCTGGCGTGGCATGATCGCGGCGGGCACGATTGCGTGGGCGAGAGCACTCGGCGAATTCGGGCCGATCCTGATCTTTGCCGGCGCGACCCGGATGAAGACAGAAGTTCTTTCGACATCCGTGTTTCTGGAACTGAGCATTGGCAATCTGGATGCCGCGGTGGCCGTGTCGCTGCTGATGGTTCTGATGGCGGTGACCGTGCTGCTGATCCTCCGTGCGATTGGCATGAGGCTGACGGCATGATCGAGCTGCGGGATGTGACCATCATGGCTGGCAAGTTTGCTCTGGAACACGTTTCGTTCCGGATCGCATCAGGTCGGTACGCGATCCTGATGGGCCGGACGGGTCAGGGCAAGACGACGATTCTGGAGGCGATGTGCGGGCTGAGATCCATTGTCGCGGGAAAAATCCTGATTCACGATGTGGACGTTTCTGCATGGTCACCGGGCGAACGCGAGATCGGTTACGTGCCGCAGGATCTGGCATTGTTTCCGACCATGACCGTGCAGCAGCATCTGGAGTTCGCACTGCGACTGCGTCGTACGGCACCTCGACAAATTGCCGATCGCGTCGCCGAATTATCGGATGTCCTTGGCATTTCGAAGCTGCTGCACCGCCGGGTCCAGGGACTCAGCGGCGGCGAAGCGCAGCGTGTGGCGCTGGGACGGGCGTTGTCGTTTCGTCCGTCAGTCCTGCTGCTCGATGAACCGCTCAGCGCGCTGGATGAAACAACGCGGCTGGAGATGCATGCGGTGCTGCGGCGCGTGAAAGAGACGACCGGAGTGACTATGCTGCATGTGACTCACAGCAAAGACGATGCGGAGGCACTGGCAGATCAGCGACTGGTGTTGATTGACGGCAAAGTTGCAGACGGAACTGAAAGAACTACCCATGCAGATCACGGTGCAATTTGAAGCCCAACTGCGGCATGTTGCAGGAGTCGGCCATGCGGTCGTTTCGGTGCCGGATGAATGCAGCGTGATGGATGCACTTCGCACTATCGCCGCTCAGTTCGGGCCGACACTCGCAGAACGGCTGATCACCGCAGACGGGTCCGCTCAGCGAAGCGTTCTGCTGTTTGTGAACGATCAGGCGATCCCACATGCGCAAGCAACCGGACATCTGCTGAAGGCTGGCGATGTGCTGCTGTTGTATCCACCGATTTCCGGCGGCTGAAGGAATTATGGAGTGCGGCGACTTGTCGCCGCTTTCCTTTTCAATGCTACTTCGGCAAGCCTTCATTCAGCGGCTGCAGGTCGTCCGGTAGAAAGAATCCGTTACGGCGGATGACTTCACCATCGAACGAAATTTCTCCGCCACCGTAGCCGGCACGCTGAATCAGAACAAGGTCCCAGTGGACTCGGCTGCGATTGCCGTTGTCGGCTTCGTCGTACGCATTGCCTGGTGTGAAGTGGAACGAGCCGCCGATCTTTTCGTCGAACAGCGTGTCGAGCATCGGATGCAAAATGCGATTGTTTGTACCAAACGACCATTCCCCGATGTACCGCGCTCCTGCGTCGGAATCCAGCACCTGATTGAGGCGTTCCGGAGCATTCCGACATGTCGCGTTGACGATTTTCCCGTCCTTCAGTTCAAACCGAATGCCATCAAAGACGGTCCCCTGATAGCGAGAGGACGTATTGAACTGAATCGTGCCGTTCACGCTGTCTTTGACCGGCGCGGTGAAGCATTCGCCGTCGGGAATGTTAGATTCCCCGGCACACGGGACTACCGGGATGTCTTTGATCGAAAACGTCAGGTCCGTGCCAGGGGCGGTAATTTTCACCTGATCCGCAGCTTCCATGCGGGCTTTGAGCGGCTTGAGATCTTCGGCCATCTTCGCATAGTCCGCCGTGCAGACGTCAAAGTAGAAGTCCTCAAACTGCTCACAACTTTTGCTGGCCGCCTGAGCCATCGAAGGGGTCGGATAACGCAGGACGACCCAGCGAGTTTTGGGCACGCGGATCTGCACATGCACCGGCTGCCACCAGTGTTGCTGATACAGATCCATGCGATCGCCGGACACATCAGCGAACTCACTGGAATTCGCAGAACCGCGTACGCCGATGTACGCATCCATTTCGTTCATCACGTCCGCTTCGAATTTTCCTGCCAGTTTCATGCTGTCTTCTGTCGCGCCGCGGTACAGGCTTCTCAGGACGGCGTTGTGCTTGATGTTCACAATCGGAATCGCACCGACGCGACAGGCTTCATCCACCAGTCGGCAGATCAGATTCGGTTCGGGCAGGTCGAACGCTTCGATCAGCACCTTCTGGCCGGACTTCAGGCGGCAACTGTGGTGAATGAGCACGTTCGCGAGTTTGTCGATGCGAGGATCCTGCATGGTTGTCCCGGACTTTCAGGAAGATTCAAATCAGGCTCTTGTGAAGTCGTGGGTATGTAACGCCACGGCTGGCCAATTTGTGAATCTGCGAATCCTGTAGGGTGCGTGAAGCGGAGCGCAACGCACCACGATCCTGCACATTCGCACATGGTGTGTTTCGCTCCGCTTCACACGCCCTACCGTAAATTGACAATCTGGCCGACCGAGGGTGTAACGCATTCTCTCTGGAATTTCATCCCATTTGATCCGACATTCCTGGCTGAGCCTTTGAAATGCCGGGAGAGTGGCACGAAACGTCGGACACGAATGGGTGCCATGTGAAAACTTTGGTTCACCGGCAGATCAAGTGCGCGTCACACATTGATCGCCATGAATGCGACTCATCCCGAAAGGATTGCATAAATGAGCCGGTGGTCGCCGACAGGCGCACCACCGGTAAAGAAAGCTTGGTGCCACGCATCCTGAAGGGATGCCAGAAGCGCGAATCTGGCACCCTTGTCAGGGTGCTGAGGCAGTTTTTTCAACGTATCCGGTGGTGGCGCTTTGCTTACCACCGGCTAATTTCTCGAACCGCTTCGCGGTAAAGCACACAATTCACAACTACATCCTTCACATAACCATGCTGGCCATCGACATCACTCGCGCACTTAATTTGTCGATAAACCGATTTTCTGGTTTCATATTCCTGCCCCGCATATTCCTGCCGTTTCCTGTCTGGCAGCAGGATCAAAGATCTATTGGCAGGAATATGAAGGGCAGGAATATGCCGGAGAACGGCCTCTTCATAATCTGCCTCTTCCGCAGAATCTGTGGGTGATATTGAATTAGGAATGGGCGTTGAGGCCAAAAAACACGGGGTTTTCTGGAAAACAGACCGTTGGGAATTCGG
>JAYTAK010001029.1:0-6745 GCA_043737515.1 Candidatus Kuenenia sp.
TCCGATCGGCATCATCCTGTGCAGCGACAAGGACGATGCCGTCGTGAAGTACGCCACCGGCGGCATCAACGCCAAAGTCTTCGCGTCCAAATACCTGACGGAACTCCCCAACGCAGACGCTCTGCGCGCCGAGTTGATCACAACCCAAGAAACCATCTCACGACGACTCGAAGAGCGAAAACCATCGCAATGACGCTGACCGGCGAGAGCCACCGAACTTGAACCGCTCTCCCAGGCATGTTGCCGTACTTGAACCCAAACGCCGAAGCGTTGCTCCGGCGTCTGGACTTGCGGAATGTACTGCGTTCCGAACCCGCGGCTCGAAGTGTTGGACCAAGCCTTCTGCGATCAGGCGAAACCGCTTCTCGCCGCCGCCGACGAGTGCTTCCAAAACGGCCCACTTGTTTTTGCGTTTCTCTTTGCGTTCCTCTTCTTCCTCTTCGGTGATTCCCTCGAACTCGGAATCGACTTTGGGCAATTCGGCTTCGTTCAAGCTCAGCTTGGCTGGAGATGCGGCAATCGCAGGGGGAGCATGTTACTTCAACTCAACTTGAAAGAGATTGGAGATCGGCGACGGCAACAGCGTGAGCCGCCTCCATGACATAACAGAAGCTCGATTTTCAAGATGTTTGAAGGCTCGACAAAAGCCACTCACCAAGGCAACCACATCGTCTGCGAACGGCTACTGTAGCGGTGGGCAACGTAGGATGTGGGCGATCCAAAAGAGTCTGGCCAAACCGACAATCTCCATGCCCTTCATCAGGCGATCTCGCCAGTCGACCATTTCCCTTAACGTAAGCTGATGAGTCTTCGGCTGCTCGCCTTCAACATCTGAATTTGGGTGCGGAAGGATTGCGTCCTTAAATTCGATCAATGCTTGAACTGCTTGACGCTGATTTGGATTTTTGTCGAGTTCTCCAAGAGTCGGCCAGATTTGCAGCACCTCAGCGAATGAATCGAACAAAGCCTGTAATAACGGCTCGGCACGCTTTTCCTCGCGGAGCAGATACTGTTGGACGATGCTTGATCCGAGGTCGTCTGAATCTGGAATTCGCACGAAGTCTGCCACGTGCTGAACGTGTTGCATCAAGGCAAAGTATGACGCGACAGCTTGATCCATCGTTGATTGAGCCGGGCTTTTGTCCCAGAGTTGAATTCCTGTTTGGCTCCATATCTCGTTCGGAACTTGTTCGGGGAATGCTGCCCATGTAACTTGCTCGAAAGAGCGCACATCGAAGGCTGCGGACCTAAAGTGGCGATAGGCAACTTGGTCGTAACCGCGACCTTTGGTAGTCAGAACCAGCACAATTTCCTGCCACGCATATCCGGTGACGGACCATTGAACTGGGTTTGCCGTATCTGAGTCGAACGCCCGTTTAATTGCGTCCCAAACCAAATTCGGAGCTTGAGTACCAGCGATCGGATGGGCAGAATCGGCCACGATCCAAAGCCCCGGCTTACCATCCCAAACGATGATGTTCGGCAGGATCGCTGCTTTGATCTTGTGACGCTGAAGGCGTTGCAGACGGTTTTCAAGACGGCATCGTAACGGCCGAAGCACCCAAGCGAATGCTTCGCATCGTCCATATGCAAGCTTCAGATGGCGTTGTTCGGGCGGGAAGACAAACGCTGCGAAGTCATCTACTGCTGATTCTATTTCCTGGCGTTCGCGAACTTCGAGCGGAATTGAACGCCAATCCTGAAGTCCCATCGACTCGTCAAATGCTGCGTGCAGTTGTCGAATCGCCGCACACGCGTCGAAGACGTTGATGATCGCTAGCCGAATTGACTGCTCGTTTGTGCCAAGTTGTTGTGCGAGCATTAACACTTGCTCGCGTTGGGCTGGACTGCTGGCTCGTCGCAACGCAGGAGCCGTGATCAGTGCTCCAAGGGCTTGGTTGAGAAAGTTACCGGTGGTCCTCCGGTATTCATTGAGTGCCTTCAAGAAGGCCGGGAATCGCACGCCTGGTGTGCGTCGTTTTGCGAGTCCCAGTGTTGAATCCGGAGTTGATGACGAATCTTCAACGAATCCCCATTCATCGACCGCACACCGTGGAAATAACGTTGGCATTTGGAACAACTTTTTGCATTCATTCCAGCGATGCTCATCGGGAAGGACTGTTTGGCCGGCAGTGAGTCGTGATTTGCGAATTGCGACTTTCAGTTCCGCCATGCATACGAGTAGCAGTTCGCGATGCGAGTTCAGTTTTTCAAAAAACTCTTGCCAGCTTGTGGGACGAAAGCGCCGTTCCGAATTGCCACGCGAAAGAGCGTTGAAGCGTGGCCCCCAAACTGGATGAAGATTCTCTGCGAGCACTCCCGACTTTTCAGCCTCGTCGTACGGCATGGCAAAGAGGGACAAACGATGGCCGTATCCGACAGCCCCGTATTTCGCCTTGCCGTCGATCAGATTCCGAAGCAACTGCACACGTTCAATCGAAAGATCGTGCAAGGAAGCTTGGGCTGTAGAGTCCGACTGATCGCCTCGGGGCAATCGAGTTGCCTGTGTTTCAAGATCAATCACAAAGTGCGCAACGATGGACTCGTCGCATTCGTCCCACTTCGCAATTGCCGCATCCCGCCTGAGCCTTTCGACGAAGCCATCTCGATGATCGGCCCACCAACCGCTCACGACATCCGGCCGCAACTCTCGTAGTCCACAGATGAATTCCCCAAAACGGAACAACGGCAGGTTCTCAGCGGCCTGCGAAATGAGTTGCGGATCAATGTTTTCCGCCCAAGCTGTCGGAATCCGCAAGTGGCCGGACCAGTAAGCCACTTCGGCCATTGAAAGCCAATCAAACTGGTCAGTCACTTGCGGGAGTACGGCAAGTGTCAATGTAAGCCAGTCTTTCACCGGTCTGAAGATGATATCGCGATCGGCTTGTCGTTTACGGAATTCTGCTCGCCGTTCGGACGCCGCTCTGCCACTTTCACCAAGGTTCGCAAAGATGTCCCAGTCGTCGTTGCTGAGAACCCGCGCCACATCGACATCAAACAACAAAGACCAACCGCCTGGACACTCCGCAAAGGCTTCGTCAACGACGTCTCGGTTCAGCTCCCAGTACTGTCGAAGCCCAAGCCACATCAATGCTCGCATGATGCCGCACATTCCACGCCATGTTTTCGGAGTGAAACCGCGGAGTGATTCTTGAAGACGAGGCACTGAGTCACAGCGACGGCTGAACGCACACAGTAAGAACGCTTCAAGGTCGCTTTCCTCCATCAACGGGAGCGCTTCTGCCGCGATCTCTTCCCATGGAAAGAGCGTTGGGTCGGTAAGACATTCACAGAGCACCACGCTTCGGATGGCATGGAACCCATCCAGCAGTCGTCCATCGCGAGATTCACGGACGAAATACTCGTCCTCAAACCTTCGAAGCGTTGCCTGCGGCGAAGTGACTCCGCAATGCATCACGGTTCGAGCCAAATCGAGTCGTCCCTCATAAGCTGATGCGACTGCGACCAAACGGAGAAGTTGCTCTTCGTGCGAGTTCGCTCCTCCTCGACCCGAACGCACTTCATCCTGAAAGGCATGAACCTGAGACTTGATTCGACTCGTGAGTGTTTCGGCCTGAGTGACAAAGTACACGAACTCAAGCAGGCACTTTCGCGGGCCGAACTGGCTCCACGCCTCTTCAAAGTCAAGGTGGTCCTTCGCTAGGCCCTGTTCACGCAACGATTGATAAATCTCGCGGGCCTCTTGTTCTTCAAACGTCAAGTCGCACTCGGCGAATAGAACGTCGAGTGATGATCCGGTTCGTTGCCAATCTTCCTCGCGAATTGTCACAAGCACTCGAATCAGCGGCTGTGAAGCAAGCTCACGAACCAGTTCAGTCCAGTGGCTATCACCCGGCCGCACATCGACATAGACGATGGTCGGTGCTCCGATCGCGGCAGTCTGGTCGCGAATTGCCAGTGCCATGCGTCGGGCATGACGCAGATCATCTGCCGTCTTCAATTGCAGACGAAATGCTGCTGGCGCAAACTCTTTGAGGTATCGCAAAGCCAACGTCGTCTTTCCCTGACCTGAAGCGGCATGAACGATGACGACATTCGCCTTATCGAACGCGCCATGAAGTGTCGTGAGCGGTACGTCTCGCACGACATCGACATCAGCGAGAATGTGCCGGAACTCAACACGTCCGCCACGGAAGAACAGATCCTTGAGCTTTTCTCGCTCCGAGGTTGCACCGTCTGCGGCTGAGTCATCCAGTGGAATGATCGACTGATTCCATTCCGTATGAAACGCGGCTCGTCCCGATAGAAACATTCCGATGCTGGACAGCTTCTGAATCGCTTCTCGGCGACTAATCGAAGCCTTCGTCTCTGACGATGTGACGATCCACCACATCAAGAAACTGAATGCCT
The DNA here is from genome assembly GCA_043737515.1 of Candidatus Kuenenia sp. Taxonomy (GTDB): domain Bacteria; phylum Planctomycetota; class Planctomycetia; order Planctomycetales; family Planctomycetaceae; genus SXXK01. The sequence goes on from JAYTAK010001029.1 coordinate 4,372, forward strand.
CGTCGGGAGAAACTTCAGCAACGGACTTGGCAAGCGACGACTTAATCGATTGAGTCAGCTCCGGTTCATTCACGGACGTGAGTTGTACGTGTTCAATAAACCTTCGAGCCTGCGAGTCAGGTAATCCGCGAACGACGATCTTTTCAACGGTGCCATCGCGACGCTTTCGCTCAGTTTCACGATCTTTCGCTATCGTCTTGACGATCCGTTCCACCGCAGGCAAATCGCCACTTTTCGCGTCGAGTAAATCTGGTCCAATCGGACCAAATGAGGCAACGCGAACGGCAACCTTCGACTCGACCGAGCAGTGTGGCGAGGTTCGATCATAAAAGAACTGGCTGAAGCTGGAGGCAACGAGGTTGGCGGAGAGATCCTTGACCTGTACGACCTCGATCAGTTGCCCTTCGCTGCTACGAATCGCGAGGTCTTCTTGTCCTTCGGGCTGAATGATTGATTCATCACCAAGCGCGTCGTCAAAGAGCCGAGAAAGCACGTAAAGGGCCTGTCGGCGGTATCCGCGGTACGTCGGCGTTGGGTCATCCCGTTTCATTCAGTGTTCCAGGAAATGGAGCTTGCTAGAGATGGCAACATTCGCACCACACATCCGCGTTCATTCTACATGCCGGCCGAGTCGCAGCACGGATTATAGACTGGCCGCTTGTGCGGTGCGAGCCTCTCGACCAGCCCGCGGACCATGCAGCGCCGTCGGTTGTTGAGTCGTTCAAGGATCGGTGCGTCTCCGGCGTTTTGGTGGCTTTGTCGAGGCGGTTGGTTTGGACGGCTCAGACTGCTCCTTCGCCGAGTCGCGGATCGTGTGAAAGCCGATGCGGTTCTTCGGCGAATTGGGCGGTGCCATGAGTTGGCGGATCGCGGCGACGAGTTGCTTGATCGCCTCGTCGTGGCTGCCGACCTTGCGTTCGAGCTGATCGAGCTTGCCGGCCAAGTCCTTGTGAGCCAGCACCAATTGCCGCAGCTTCACGAACGCTCGCACGACGAACACGCTGACCTCCACCGCGCGCGGCGAGTTGAGCACGCTGGCCGCCATCACGACGCCATGTTCGGTGAAGACGTACGGCAAGTATTTGCGGTGTTGGCCCCGGCCGGTCTTTAAGGTCACAATTTGTGACCTTAAAGCCTCCGCTTCATCCGCAGTGAGCTGGAACCGAAAGTCCGGCGGGAACCGGTCGAGGTTGCGTTGGACGGCCTGATTCAAAACCTTTGTTGGGACGCCATACAACGCAGCCAAGTCGCTATCAAACACTACCTTCTGCCCGCGAATCTCGTGGATCAGCGGTTCGATTTGGTCCACCAGAATGAGCTTCGTTTCATTGGTCACGGTATTCTCCTCGTGAGCAGTTCGTCGTTGAGGTCACAAATTGTGACCACCTTCGAGTATTCAATCATCATCGCCAGCCGCCGCGTCGTCGAGTTGGACTCCTGCCCGTAGACCGCGATGTCGCCGATCCGTCCGCCACGCTCTTCGACGAACTTTTCGCTCTGCATGAACATGCCGACCGAGCCGCAGCACGGATCTTAGACTCGCCACTTGTACGGCGCGAGCATCTCGACCAACACGCGGACCACACAGCGGTTTCGGTTATCGAGTCGGTTATGCATCGGTGTGTCTCCGACGTTTCGGCGGCTGCAGTGGCGCGGGCTCGCGGGGCAGTTCGGCTTTGAATCCCGAACATCATGCCCATCGTGGAGTAGGCTCGGTTCGATGATGTCGCGATTCCTGTTTCCATGTCATTTCAAAAGGGGAATCGCGACACGATGTCGCGATTCCTGTCGCGATTCCTGTTTCCATGTCATTTCAGAAGGGTAATCGCGACACAATGTCGCGATTCCTGTCGCCATCAATGCCCCACAATCTGGTATTCGGTCGCAGGGCCGCGTCCGACGCGCCGAAGCAAGCCAAGTTCGACAAAGTGCGTGAGATGCCGCTGGGCAGTACGGGGCACGACTCCTAAATGCTCCGCGTATTCGCTTTGCGTTGTGCTGGTTCGACCTCTGAGGAAGGTCCAGCCCTTCAGTTCCTCGGCAGTCAACTCGCGAATCACTGATTGCTGCAGAGTCTGCGTGGCACTCTCCGCCGTGCGATACAACGTCAGCACCAAATAGGGGTCTTCCCAACTGTATTTTGGCAGCGGCAAGTTCGCCTCAGCGGCTCGATTCATCATCGACTTCAATCCCAGACCGCGCTCCTCGGCCAAATCCATTTTGGCGAACACATAGTGCAGCACCGGATTTCGGCTCAGCATCGGCGCGTTGAACGACTGGAGTTGTTCCAACGTGATTGGTTTGATCGGTCGGCCGGGACTTTTCACCACGATCGTGTCGGGAGTGACCAGCAATTGGCACTTCGCACCTTCGA
>JAYTAK010001030.1:0-2953 GCA_043737515.1 Candidatus Kuenenia sp.
GCTGGCCATCAACTGTCATCTGCTCCTCTGGAGTTGCGTCTTTGGGAATGTTGGACTCTACTTCTACAAATTCGTAGTCACCGATTCTTAAGAGCCGCATCGGTCCCGACCAATCTGCAACACCTTCCCGATCTTCCACGTCGTGCATTTCGAGAGTGTAGTCCTTGGAATCGCTGCTTTCTCGCGTGACGGTAAAAAGACAATAAGGTTGGTCTGTGGCGAGAGCTGCCCAAGTACCAATGAGCCGCTCGTCGAATACTTGTTTCTTTGCGTTTGCCGACGACTTCAAACTGAAGACCTCGACAGTTTCATTGCAGCCAGCGTGAACGATTAGCACGCAGGTCGAGATAAGAATGACCATGGACCGTTTACGGCGAGACGGTGCTTGCATGTTAGATCTCTTGTGGCGAACGACCCGCATCAGCCGGTTGCGGGAGATGAATTTCCAATGTCAAAAACTGAATCACCGCAACTTATGGTCATCCGCATTCCATGCTCATGTTGACCACGCAGGAGCCAGTTTACAGCTCAATGCGATGGTCAACAACAGAAAACTGATGCGGCGCAGAAGCACCGAATCAGCATCACAGTGTGTGGTGTAAACGGCGGCGAGAAACCGTGGCGCTTGGCGGGCGAAAAGTGCAGCGCCTTGCCTGGCTGAATGGCTCGCTGGAGCGTGGTTGGCAGCTCACAGCGAGGGGTTTGAGTGTTACTTCGTCTTTGCAGCGGTCCTGCTTGAGTCAGTCGTCTGCTTTCGGCGTTTCGCATCCTGAAGTCGGTAGCTCTGGCCGGAGGCTTCGAGAATGTGACAGCGATGCGTCAGGCGGTCCAGCGTGGCTCCGGTCAGCCGTTCGCTGCTGAGGACCTCAGTCCAGTTTTCAAAGGGCAGATTTGTCGTCACGATCAGGCTCTGACATTCGTAGGCCGAACTGATCACGTCGAAGAGCAGTTCCGAGCCGATCTTACTGGCCGGCACATACCCAAGTTCATCAAGAATCAGCACGTCGAGTTTCGAGAATTGCTTTCGCAGTCGTAACAAGACACGTTCTTCCCGAGCTTCCATCAGCTGCGTGATCAATTCGGTCACCTTCACGAAGCGAACACGCTTTCCCTGAGCACACGCAGCGATCCCCAGGGCTGTTGCGACGTGTGTTTTTCCAGTGCCCGAATTCCCGACCAGCAGCACGTTTTCCTTCTTGTCGATGTACTCGCCACGCATCAACTCGGTCACCAGCACTTTGTTGATCGACGGCTGCTCTTTGAAGTCGAACGTGTCCAGCGTCTTGTAGTTCGGAAAGTCGGCTCCCTTGAGTCTCCGATCGGAGGCTCGCTGTTCCCGGTTGATGAGTTCCAGCTCACACAGCTGCAGCAGAAACGCCAGATGGTCCACGTTGTCTGTCGCGCAGCGTGCCGCGACTTTCTCGCACTCCGCCAGAATCGTCGGCAGTCGCAGTGACTTGAGATGATGGCCGAGCAGCACCGTGCTCTTCGTTTCAGTTTTCTTCATACGATCGCTCCTTCTATGAGCAAACTCTGGTAAACGGACACGTCAGTCTGGGCCACACGCACCAGTTTCAAATGTGGACGACCATCAAGGCAGAACAATGCGATTGGCTCCTCCTGCTGGTACTCAAGAATCAGTCGCACTGCATCGCAACTCGTCGTGCCGATTTCCAGCGCCTGCTGCACGGCATGTTTCAAAGCCGTGACGGAATGCGTTTCCAGCAGGCGCAGCACCTTGATGAATTCACGAGTCCCCAGGCCGCCGAGTTCCGCTTCCTGCCGACGCCGGAGAATGCCGAAGCAAACCGGCAACTCCCAGTGTTCCAAAGGTCGGGCATGATCGAAGCCACCCGGTTTTCGCTCCAAAAGTGCCAGATAATGCAGGGGATCGAACAGCGACTGCTGCTTTTTCCAGCTTCGGAGATGCCGAGCGACAAGGCGGTCTTCAAAGACGATCCGGACTTCATCGACCGTCGCTACAACCGTCATCTGGCGATGCGCGTACTTCGTGGGGACCGAATAGTCATTCCGGTCAAAGCGAACCAGGGACAGTGAATTCGCATTCGCAAGGACGATGCGATGGGACTCGAAAGTCTGGACCGGAATCGGTCGCAGGAACTGCTGACGTTCTTCGTCGAGCAGTTCGGCCTTTGACGCCGCCTTACCTCGCAACTGACGCTGCAGATCTTTCTGACAGGCATCCGCCAGCCTGACGTTCAGAACTTCCAGCGAGTCCACTTTCGGAACGGGAACCAGAAAGTTGCGTCGCGCAAAATCCAGCAGCCGTTCGACATGTCCCTTCTCGTTCGGCCGTCGCACGAGACAAAAATGATCCATGAACAGGAAGTGACTCTTCAGCCGTTGAAACTCCCGCGTCACTTTTCGTTCTCGTGAACCAGTGATGGTGGCAACGGCGATTTTCGAATTGTCATAGCTGATCCGAGTCGGCACGCCGCCGAAGAACTCGAACGCTCGTTGATGGCCTTCCAGAAACACTTCGGTGCATTCCCGGGGAAACGCCTGAATGAAAATGGCGTCGGAATACGGAAGCGTCATTACGAACAATGCAACTTTCGTCAATTCACCGACGAGCCAGACATCCGCAAAACCGAAGTCAACTTGTGCTTCACCGGGCGGATGTGACAACGGCAAAAACACTTCGCGATGGTGCTGCTTCCAGGCTCGAACCGCATCTTTGACGACGGTCTCACCACCAACGTACTCGTGTTCGTCACGCAGCCTCTCAAAGATCCGCCGAGCGGTGTGCCGCTGCTTGCGGTGAACCTGCCGATCGCTCTTGAGGATCTCCTCGATGATTGGCACATAGGAGTCCAGCTTCGACGACCGTGTTTTCGTCCGCTGATATCCCGGTGGCTCAGAATGACTGAGGATCTTCTCCAGCGTCTGCCAGTGAATTTCATACTCCCGGCAGGCCGCTCGCTTGCTCAGC